>NZ_JBSFIA010000049.1:58919-62940 GCF_053597355.1 Streptomyces sp. NPDC001443 | reverse complement strand
GGTGTTCTCGAAACTCGGCGACATCACTCTCCCGTGAAACCGAGCGTTCCTGCCTCTGAGCATCAGACGTTCTTGAAACTCACCAACAAAGCCAGCGTGGTGGCCTGGATTGTCGGAACGTGGCTCCCGTGGACGAAGCAAGTACTCACCGCAACAGTGAACGGCACTGCCAAGTCGGTCACTTACGGACCGTGCTGCTCGCTGTCTCATGTGCCGGCGCAGTCAGCTGTGCAGGTCGTTGTGACAGCCGTACTCATCGCCGTGGTCTGCCTCATGGCTGTCTGCCTGCGCTCCGCCTCCACTGGGACAGGAATCCTGCTTGCGGCCTGCTTTTTGTCCGCCAGCGACGTGATGACGCTGCTGTGGAAGAAGCCCTACACCCTCGCAGAACTCGCCCCCGGCCTGGACCTTACCGAAGATCAACTGAGGCAGCTCGACGCCGTCGTCGTGCTGCATCAACTCCCGGGGGTATGGATCTCTTGTGCCGCCTCCCTGGGGCTGCTTCTCCTCACCGTGGCGCGGGGTATCCACACCGTCTCCACCACATCACGACCCACCGCAGAGCCAGGAGCCTTGCTTAACACCTGAGGCTCCGCTCCGAGTCCCCTCCGGGAAACTCGAACCCGCGGCCTTGTGTCATCTCCTTCAGTCGTTCAAGTAGCGGCCGGCAGTCCCCGAGCGCCCGGTGGTTGCCTTCGTGCAGGGGCTGAGAGGTGTATGCGCCTCAGTAGCTGCGCGAGCGGTAGGAGACGCCGGGGTCAAGGAGCGTGTTCCATGTGTTCCTCCAGTTCGATGGCGAGCGCTGGATCGGGCCGTGGCACCAGGCCGTAGTCCTCGTCGGTGTCCGCTTCGAGGCGGCATACGGCGTCGGCGAGCCGGAAGTGATCCAGTGCCCAGCTGAACACACCGCCGGTGGCGCACGCCGCGTCGCGGTCGCCGGGCCACAGCGAGGTGACCGCGGTGATCGCGGTGACGACGGCGCGGGGGGCGTAGCAGATCCCGGTGAGCGGGGTGGGCGGCCTGGTGTCGATGCGGGGGTAGAGGTCGCTTCCGGTGTGGTGGTGGAGGGTGACGGCCTGGCGGTACCAGAAGCGTGCCATGTCGTCCTCGCTGTACTGGGTGTGGTGCAGGTAGAGGCAGTAGGCGGCGGTGGCGACGCCGGCGCCTGCGGCGAACTGCCACCAGAACTGGGCGCCTTCGGAGCGGTCGGACAGGTAGAGCAGGCAGGCGAAGGTGAGTGCTCCGGCGGGCTCGATGCGGGAGCGTTCGTTGACGAGCTGGGCCATGGCCTCCACCGTGTCGGGGTCGCGTACGACCCGGCAGGACAACTCGGCCAGGGTCATGGCGGCCCGCTTGTAGACCGGGGGGGTCGCGGGGACCGGCTCCGGGCGCGGCCGGCCGGGGGCCTCGGCCTTGACGCGACGGGCGCATTCGTCCATGGCGTCGGTGGCGCGGTTCAGCGCCCGGCGTGCGATCCGGCTGAGCATGGCGGCGCTCTCGGCGTCGTCGAATTCGAAGTCGGACACCAGCAGCTGTGCCTGGCGCAGCCGGTCGTCGATGTGGTCCCGGTCGTCGCTGCGGTCCCGGTCCTCCCTGCGGGTCATGCGATCTCCTCTGCTTCTGTTTCCTTGCTGTACTGCACTCCGAGCTCGCGTGCCAGACGCCGGCGTGCGGCGTGGATGTGCGAGCGCACCGTTCCGGCCGAGACACCCATGATCTCGGCGACGGTTGTCACGTCGTAGCCCAGGACGAAGCGCATCACGACGACGTCCAGCTGCCGTTCGGGCAGGCGCGCGATGGCGGCGTACAGGCCGAGCGAGGACTCCAGCACCTCCAGCTGCCGCCGCGTGGCCATGCGTACCTTGGCGAAGGTCGCTGTCTCCACCAGGGCCGTGCTGTCGTGGCGCAGCACCAGCTGGCTGGCGAGTGTGCGGCGCAGCACCGAGTGGGCGTAGCGCTGCACGCTGGGCTGGGTGAGGACGTCGGGCCAGGTCTCCAGGAGCTGGACGAAGACCGACTCCACGGTCTCGATCGCGGCCGTGCGCTGCCCGAGGTGCAGGTAGGCGTAGCGAAGATAGGCGCGGTGGTAGCGCTGGTAGAAGGCCTGGAAGTCCAGTGGCGGGTCCGGTACCGGGCGGGTCATCGGGCCTCCTCCGCGCTGTCACCGGAGCCTGTCGGCTCGATGGTTGCGCGTCGGTCGCGGGCGATCTCAGCCGCTCCGACCCGGACCCCGGCGCCCAGGAGCCGCCGTCCGAACCATGCGATGTCCCGGCCGAAGACGCGCGCCGCGACTGCCGCTGACGTCACGTCGCCCCATCCCCAATCCATCACGGCTCCCCTTATCGGGTCGACGCCGGGTCGAAAGCCCGACGCGTGATCACTGTATGAAGTCATCCCATCGCACAGGACCCTCGAACGTTCAGTCGCTTCGTGAGACATTTCGACCAACAGGCGCACGCGTGTTCGCGCGCGCCCCCCACTTCCCCGGGCGAAGGGGTCTTCCTTCGTCCCGCCGCCCGCTGGGGCACGCGCGATGTCCTGCTGCCGACGGTCGCGACCGGGGTCGCCGGACGCAGTGACATGGGTCACGCCCGTGCATCTTGCGCGTCTAACTCCGTAGCGGTGTAGAGGCCTCGGTCCAAGCCGAGAGAGCCGGGAAATCCGCAGGCCGGGGCCATTGAATCTGGATTGCCGCGTGGAAAGTCTGGCTCTGCCAGCGGGACTTGCGCCGCTTGCCCCTGACTCCCCCACTCTTCGGCACTGTCAGATCCGCTGCCCGGGATGCAAGGGCTGGAACTGCTGCACGCCCCGCACGCGCACGTGAGCACGTGCGCGCCTGCCCTCTGAGCCCGAAGGACACCGACATGACCATCCGCCCGTCCGTGCGCCGCCGCCTCGCCCGGACCGCCCCGCCCGTCGGCGCCGGCGGCCTGGCTCTGGCCACCGCGTCCTACGCCGGCGCCTCCGTGTGGGCGGCCGCGGCATGTACTGCGGTCAGCACGCTCATCGCGATCCTCCCGCAACTGCTGCCACAGGAGTCCGAGCACCGACGCGACGTGTGGCGTGACTGGCTCCGCCACCGGGAGCGCATGACCCGTCTGCGCCTCACCGCCTCACAAACCCGGTCGCACGCCACACGAACACCAGTAGATACGGCTCGTCGACAGCAGGGCGAGGAGCACCATCGCGTGCGGCAGGACGCGGACGGCGGATACCGGGGAGTGTCGCGAAGGTGATGCTTTACGGACACCGCGTATTTCGTGGCTCCCCGCACCGGCTACTGGAAGGCATAGTCCACAGTGCGTTTCGGCCGTGGACCTTGCGTAGGGCCACCGCGACAGTCCACCCCAGCCATCTCCTGGTCGGACGTGATCACCCGGAGAGACTCGGCTGTGCCTCCTCGAACGCCGGTTTCACAGATCACTCCAGGTCTTCCCATGCCCATGGGGCAGCGACTCTCCCGCCGGGTTCTCGCCCGAACCTGAATCGCTTCTGGTGATCACCGATTTTGATGAACTCACCGAATTGCCCTGAGGCAGGCAGGCGTTCCGTCAAGATCGCCATCGGCTCATGTGCCCCAGCCTTCCGCAGGCTGTCCAGCAGCCCAGCCACGGCGGATGGGTTGCCGAGGGAGACGTGTACGGCGGCCCGTGGGGCCAAGGTCGTCAGCTGCTCCTGTGCCCCTGCCCTCCGCAGACAGACCAGCAGTGCGCCCACGGCAACATGGTCGTCGAGGGTGGCGTGTACGGCGGCCCGTTCGGCCAAGGTCTCCGCCTGCTCCTGGGCCCCAGCCTTGTGCAGACTCTCCACCAGCACGGCCACGACCAACGAGTTGTCGAGGGAGGTGCGTGCGGCAGGGTCACGGGCCAGCAGCCCGGCCACCTGATCCTGCGCCCCAGCCTCCCGCAGACTGTTCAGCAGTGCAAGTACGCCGTACGGGTCGTCGAGGGAGCCGTGTGCGGCGGGGTCACGGGCCAGCAGCCCGGCCACCTGATCCTGCGCCCCAGCCTCCCGCAGACCG
>NZ_JBSFIA010000049.1:0-58820 GCF_053597355.1 Streptomyces sp. NPDC001443 | reverse complement strand
GTCCAGCAGCCCGGCCACGGCGTACGGGTCGTCGAGGGAGGCGTGTGCGGCGGGGTCACGGGCCAGCAGCCCGGCCACCTGATCCTGTGCCCCAGCTCTCCGCAGACCGTCCAGCAGCCCGGCCACGGCGTACGGGTCGTCGAGGGAGGCGTGTGCGGCGGGGTCACGGGCCAGCAGCCCGGCCACCTGATCCTGTGCCCCAGCCTCCCGCAGACCGTCCAGCAGCGTGACTACGGCATTCGAGTTGTCAGGCAAGGCGTGTGCGACGGCCTGTTCCGCCAAGGACGCCACCTGCTCCTGCGCCCCAGCCTCCCGCAGACTGTTCAGCAGCCCGGCCACGGCGTACGGGTCGTCGAGGGAGGCGTGCGCGACGGCCCGTTCGGCCAAGGTTGCCACCTGATCCTGCGCCCCAGCCTTCCGCAGAATCCTCAACAACGCGGCCACGTCAAGCGGGTTGTCGAGGGGGGCGTGTGCGGCGGCCCGTTCGGCCAAGGTCGCCGCCTGCTCCTGCGCCCCAACCTTGCGCAAACTTGCCAGCAGCTCCGCCACGGCGAACGGGCTGTCGAGGGAGGCGTGTGCGACGGGATCACGGGCCATCAGCCTGGCCACCTCCTTATGCAGCCCGGCCCTCCGCAAACTTTCCAGCAGCTCCGCGGCGTCCGGGCTGTCGAGGGAGGCGTGTGCGACGGGATCACGGGCCATCAGCCTGGCCACCTCCTTATGCAGCCCGGCCTCCCGCAGTTGGTCCAGCAGCCCCGCCACGGCGTACGGGCTGTCGAGGGGGGCGTGTGCGGCGGCCCGTTCGGCCAAGGTCGCCGCCTGCTCCTGCGCCCCATCCCTCAGCAGTCTGGACAGCAGTCCTCTCACGTCGTTCAGGTCGTCGAGGGAGACATGTGCGATGGCGTGTTGGGCGGGGCGATGGTCGGTGGGATACAGGTCGTGGAGGTGGTCGACCAGGAAGCCTGCGGCTCTGGCATCGCCGTGGGTGGTGGCGTGTTTGTGGAGTTGGGCGGCGTCGCGGTACAGGCCACGGTCCCAGGCTGCGGTGCCGAGCGCAGTCAAATCGCTGCGGTGGGCGTGGGTGGCGGCAGCCGTCCAGAAGTCGATGGGCGGGATTTCCTCGGCGCGGTGGCGGCGGCCGTGCTGGTCGAGGTAGTCGGCCAGCTGGTACAGCGGCCCCTGTCTGGTGCCGGGGCCGTGCCCGGTGGCGGGGCTGGTGGTGCGCTGGTTGCGGGGGGTGCCGGTCTTGACGGGGGCCAGGATGCCGGGGATGCCGTGACAGGGGGTGGTGACGTAGTCGAGGGCCTGCTCGAGCCAGTCGTCGCCGGTGTGGTCCCACTCGGTGTCGGTGAGGTAGCCGGGGGCGGTCTGCGTCAGCCACGCAAGGGGGATGCGAGGTCCGGCGCCGAGGCGGCGGGCGTCCATGGCGGCGTCGATCAGGGCCCGGGTGGCGGGTGGAGCGTTGTGGTAGCGGTCCAGCAGGACCGGTCCCCCGGCCAGGTACTGGGTGATCTGTCCGTCCTGGGCGTGTTCGGCGGCCTCGCCGAGCCGGGGATCGCGCCCGGCGGTGTCTGTCAGCGCGGCCAGGTCGGTGCCGGTGAAGGCGTGCGGCACGTTGATCCTGTGCCCGTCTAGCAGCTCCCGGGCTTGGGCGTGCCGGTCGGGGGTGGTGCGGGTGGTCAGGGTGTTCCAGTGGTCTGGCCAGAGGGTGGCCAGCACCAGCACCGGACCCGGCCGATGGTGCAGCAGGGTCCTCAGACCCGCGGCGACCTGCTCACCGAGCGGGTCGGGTTCCAGGTAGAACTGGGCCTCGTTCAGCCATACCACCGTGTACGGGGGAAGGTCGGCCAGCTCGGCCAGGGCGGCACCAGGACGGGTGGGGTCGATGGGATGCCACAGCCGCCAGGGTTCGTCTAGTGCGCGCAGCGGGTGGAGGGCTTCCCAGCAGGCGCGGGTCTTGCCGGTGGAGGATTCGCCCACCATCACCGCGATCCGGCTGGCTCCGGCGGCGGCCTGCGCCACCACCTCGGCCAGCGCATGATCGTGCTCGCGCGGCACATATTCCGGCAGCACCGGCAGACCGGCGACCGGGGAGCCGATCGCCCGGTGCACCTCCAGATCGAAGGCGAAGGGGTCGGTCACCTCCGCCAGCGGCCGGCCCGGCCGCATGCGCTCCAGCACCGCCCGGCCCTGCCCCGCACCGACCGCGGTACGCGTTGCGTCTGCGCGCCGGCGGGCCTCGCTCTGGTAGGCGCGCCGCCACCGGGCCGCGTCCAGCAGCGTCCGTGCCGACCCGTCGGCCGCCCCAGTGCTCTCGGCCTGGGCGCGCACGGCCCGTACCAGCACCAGCACCGGATCGACCTGCTGGGGGAACCGGTCGCCGCGCAGCCACTGCCCGATCGTGGTCGGGCTGACCTTGGCGGCCGCGGCCAGCGCACGGTCCGACGGCAGACCGCTGAGACGGCTCATACGGAACGCGGCCAACTCGGCCATCAGCGCGGCATACTCCGGCTCCTGCCCCGCCGGCCCTGTCATCACGGTTACTTCTCGCTCCCCCCGGCCCCCTGCACGGGTGTCCACCCTCCCTCTGGACACCTTCCCCAGCCGCGGCGTGAACCCTAGTGCCCACCAGCCCGCTTCGGACCGACATACCCAATCTGCCCCCGGACTCCTGCAGGACACCCCCCTGGACAGACAGCGTCGACCTCATCGCGCACGGCCCGCCCGGGCCGTCACCGCCACAGGGGAGGACCCACGATGAGCCCGCTGCAGATCCTGTCCCTGCTGCTCGCCCTGTCCACCGCCCTCAACATCGCGATCACCGCCGGTCTGCTCGCCCACCGAGCCGGCGCCAGCACCCCCCAGGCAATCCTCACGGGCGCGGGCGCCGCAGCCACCAGCCTGGGCATCTACTTCGCCGCCGTCGCCGCCTACACATGACCACGCCCGCATGGGAACAGGCGGTCCTTCGTTCCCTCGTCCCCGGAAGCGGCCGCAATGCCCCTCAGTCGACGGCAGTGATACGGGCCGTCGGCTGGTTGGGAGACGCGGCTGCTACCCCGCGCACCACGGACGGGCACCTCGGAAGTGACACAAGCGGCCGTTCGTCAGCCCTCGACGGCCGACGGTCAAGTCTCGACACATAGGTATTCGCAAAGGTACCCGTGGGTGCATACTCGGGGTATGGCTGACACCACCGTAAAGGTCGACTCGCAGACCAGGGACCGGTTCGCCGCAGTTGCCGCAGCCCGCGGACAGAGCGTGCGCGCCTACCTGGCCGAGCTGGCCATAGAGGAAGAAAACCAGATCAAACTGAGCAAGGCGACGGCCGTGTTCCGCGAGATCATCGCCCAGCCCGGCCTTGCCGAGGCGTTCGATGAGGCTTTCCCTGACGACGCCCCAGCCCGGCGAAGCAGCACAGGGCGGGCGGCCTGACCCTTGGAACTGCATATCGACATCCGATGGCTCCTTGACCGACAGGAGGAACTGCTCGGCAAGGAACTCGGGGTTCGGGACTACTCGGGCCTGGTGGCCGCCGTCGCCCGGCACCGAGTGAACACACCACAGTTGGACATGGGCGAGCCCGACGCCTACTGGCGGGCTGCCGCCCTGCTCGAGCAGCTGGTCTTGCTGCGCCCGCTGCCGGCCCGCAACGCGTACTTCGCGTATGGCGTGGCGGTGGCCTACCTCCGGGCCTCCGGGGAGGACATCGACGACTCATTCGAGCCGTGGCGAGACCTGATCACTGATATTCGCGCGCTGCGGCTCACGGTTTACGACATCGCCGACCGTCTGCGCTCCTTGCGCAGCAACCGGTGAACCGTACGGGAGGGGTAACCGAGGACGGCTGGCGCCCAATCTCGAGGCACCCGGTGCGATAACGGCCACCGAACCATCGTGAACACAGAGATGCGAGGCCCGGCCTGTACAGCTCAGGCCGGGCCTCGCATGTCTCGCACCGTACGGAGCCGACTCGGGCTGACCTTCTCCTCGGCATCGGGCAGATCGCTTGTCGGTTACTGAGCTTTTCGGGTTGCCTTCGGGTGGTGACGTGGGGTGATCCCTGCGGTATGCCGGTGTCATGCGGTACGCGGATGGTGGGGGCCTGACCGCCGAGCGGCGGGCTGCGCGGGAACGGATCCGGATGGAAGCCGGCCGCAGGTTCGAGCAGGGTGACAGAACATCGGACATTGCCAAGGACCTGCGGGTGAGTGAGCGTTCGGTCGAGCAATGGCGCCGGAACTGGCGTGAGGGCGGTCTGGCAGGTCTGAAGTCGAAGGGGCCCGCGAAGCTGCCGAAGCTGTCGGACGAGCGGTTCGCTCTGCTGGAGGCGGAGCTGGCGAAAGGGCCGGCGGCGCATGGCTGGGAGGACCAGCGATGGACGCTGGAACGCGTCAAAACCCTGATCGGCCGCCGGTTCCATGTCAGTTGCTCGATCGCGGGAGTCTGGCGGCTGCTGCACCGCCACGGCTGGTCGTGGCAGAGCCCGTCCCGTCGCGCGCTCGAACGTGACGAGCAAGCGGTCGGGCTGTGGAAGAAGGACGTGTGGCCGCAGGTGGAAGCACCGCGGCGGCGCTCGGGGCCTGGATCGTCTTCGAGGACGAGGCCGGGTTCGCGATGACGCCGCCACGCGCCCGCACCTGGGGCCGGCGCGGCCACACGCCCGTGGTCCGGGTGCGCGGACGGTCCCGGCGGCGGATCTCGGTCGCCGCACTGTGCTGCTACCGGCCCGGCGAGCGGTCCCGGCTGATCTACCGGCCCCGCTTCCACTCGCTGCTGAAGGGTGCGCGCAAGAGTTTCTCCTGGCAGGACTACCGCGACCTCCTGGTCCGCGCGCACCTGCAGCTCGGCGCCCCGATCATCGTCGTCTGGGACAATTTGAACACCCATCGCACCGCGGGACTGCGTGAGTACGCCGCGGGCCACGACTGGCTCACGATCGTCCAGCTTCCCTCCTACAGCCCGGACCTGAATCCGGTGGAAGGCGTCTGGTCCCTGTTACGGCGAGGACCGATGGCCAACACCGCCTTCGCTGATCCCGACCACCTCACCCGCACGCTCCGCCGAGGCCTCGCCCACATCCAGCGCCACCCCGAACTCATCGACGGCTGCCTCACCGAAACCGGCCTGACCCTCAACCCCAGCAGCCGAAGCTAACCCGACAAGGTCAGTAGTTTGTCGGGCCGGGGCCGGGGCCGAGTTGGCGCCGTCGGCCGAGCGGCGCCTGGTGGTGGTGTTCGGGGGCGACGGGTGGCGCCTGGAGGGCAGCCTGCTCGGCAGCGGTGCCCGGCCGCGGGATGGCCGCCTCCGGCGCGGGGTGGCTGGGCTGGGGACCGGTGGCCAGGGGGCGGCGGATGGTGCTCATCGCGCCATCCTGGCAGGTCGGAGCGGTGATGCGCTGCGGGGGTGCTGTGCGCGTTCAGTGGAGTGCGGCGAGGGCCGCCGTGACGGTGGTGGCAAGGGTGATGACCGTGGCGAAGGCGGTGGCGGCGCGGGTGAGGGCGACGGGGTAGGTGGCGCCGTCCATGCGGGCGAGCGTGCCCGCGCCGGCCGCAGCCAGCAGCGCAATGACGACCACGAGGCCGATGGCGAGGAGAACGACGGCGACAGACACGGCAGGCTCCCGGTACACGAGGGGACGTTGACGTGGTCGAAGGTGGCGGAAGTGGTGTGCGCCGGGGTTCGCCGGGACGAAGATGAACACCGGCGAACACACCACGGCCCGGGGGAGCACGTGCGCGAGGAACGACTGGGCGGCGAACAGCGCGGGGAGCCGGACAGTGATCCGCTTGCGGTGCTGCGCCAGAGGTTGGCCGACGCTCTGGCCCTCTCCCGGCTGGCGGGCAAGAAGCAGCTTGCCGACCTGGCCGGCTTGGGGCGCACGACCGTACATGAAGCTCTCAGCGACGAGGGCCTGGTGCCCTCGGAACATACGGTGGCGGCCCTGGCCCGCGTACTGAAGCTGCCAGCCGGGGAGCTGCTGGAACTGCGCCGGGACGCGGTCAAGCACGGGTCCCACAAGCGTGGACACCTGCAGGGTCCGGGCCGCCCTATCGGGGAGTGGGAACCGCATGATCTGGAGGTTCATCCGGCCGGTCCCGGCAGGCCTGCTCCGGGCTTTGCTCACCCTGCGGCGCAGACGCTACCTGGGTACGTGCGGCGGGAGCATGACCGGGTACTGGACGATGCGGTCCGGGACGCGATGGCCGGCCGCAGCCGGATCCTGGTTCTGGTAGGCGGTTCGTCGACAGGGAAGACCCGGACGTGCTGGGAGGCCGTGCAACCCCTTGCCGAGAAGGGATGGCGGCTGTGGCATCCCTTCGACCCAACCCGCGCCGAGGCCGCACTGGCGGATCTGCACCGTGTCCAGCCGCGCACCGTGGTGTGGCTGAACGAGGCGCAGCACTACCTCGGGAACCGGGCGGCCGGTGAGCGGGTTGCGGCGGCCGTGCACCAACTGCTGGTCAGTCCGGAGCGCGGGCCCGTCCTCGTGCTGGGCACGCTCTGGCCCGAGTACGCCCACCAGTACAAGTCCCTTCCCGACCCGGGTGAGGAAGATCCGCACAGCCGTGTGCGGGAGCTGCTCGCGCGCCACACCCTGACCGTCCCCGACGCCTTCGACGCCGATGCCCTGAGTGCTGCGGCCGCTTTCGCCAAGGGCGGCGACCTGCTGCTGGCCGACGCCCTCACCCGCGCCCGCACCGACGGACGCATCACTCAGGACCTGGCTGGCGCCCCCGAACTCCTCCACCGCTACCAGCAGGCCAGCCCTGCCGCCAAAGCACTGCTGGAAGCCGCGATGGACGCACGCCGTCTCGGCGTCGGCCTCCACCTTCCCCAGGCCTTCCTCACCGACGCCGCCACCGACTACCTCACCGACACCGACTACGACCAGCTCACCGACGACTGGGCGGAGCAGGCATTCGCCCAACTCGCCCAACTGGTCCACGGCAAACAGGCCCCCCTGCGCCGCACAACCCCCCGAGCTCCACGGCGCCCCTCGATCCCCTCCCCCGTTGCCGGAACACCTGTCACACCGCCTTCGGGGCAGGTGTTCCGGCTTGCCGACTACCTCGAACAACACGGCCGCACCACCCGCGCACACCTGTGCCCACCCGCCTCCTTCTGGCACGCCGCCCACACCCACCTCACCCACCCTGACGACCTGGGCAATCTCACCCAAGCAGCCGAGGGACGCCACCGTTGGCAATGGGCCCACCACCTTCGCCAACGCGCCGCCGACCACGGCAACTCCCGTGCTCTGTACGACCTGGCTGTGATGCGGGATAGGGCCGGCGACCGGGAGGGTGCCGACACCTTGCTCCGCCAGGCCGCTGACCACGGCAACACCCGTGCTCTGTACGACCTGGCTGTGATGCGGGAGGAGGCCGGGGACCGGGAGGGTGCCGAAACCTTGGCCCGCCACGCCGCCGACCACGGAGACACCGACGCCCTGCACTACCTCGCCGTGATGCGGGAGGAGGCCGGGGACCGGGAGGGTGCCGAAACGCTGGCCCGCCAGGCCGCCAACCAAGGCCACACCGATGCCCTGAACAACTTGACCGAGATGCGGGAACGAACTGGGGACCGGGAGGGTGCCGAAACCCTGGCCCGCCAGGCCGCTGACCACGGCCACACTGACGCCCTGCACTACCTCGCCGACATGCGGGAGGAGGCCGGGAATCGAGGGGGTGCCGACACCCTGCTCCGCCAGGCCGCTGACCACGGCGACACCCACGCCCTGTATCGCTTGGCCGAGATGCGGGAGGAGGCCGGGGATCAGGAGGGTACCGAAACCCTGCTCCGCGAGGCCGCCGACTACGGCGACACCGACGCCTTGTATCGCTTGGCTGTGATGCGGGATAGGGCCGGGGACCGGGAGGGTGCCGACACCTTGCTCCGCCAGGCCGCTGACCACGGCGACACCCACGCCCTGTATCGCTTGGCCGAGATGCGGGAGGCCGTCGGGGACCGGGAGGGCGCCGAAACGCTGGCCCGCCGCGCCGCCGACCGCGGCCATACTTCTGTCCTGTATCGCTTGGCTGTGGTGCGGGAGGAGGCCGGGGACCGGGAGGGTGCCGAAACCTTGGCCCGCCAGGCCGCTGACTACGGCGACACCCACGCCCTGCACTACCTCGCCGATATGCGGGAGGAGGCCGGGGACCGGGAGGGTGCCGAAACCTTGGCCCGCCACGCCGCTGACCACGGCAACACCCGTGCTCTGTACGACCTGGCTGTGATGCGGGAGGAGGCCGGAGACCGGGAGGGTGCCGAAACCTTGGCCCGGCGGGCCGCCGACCACGGCCACACCGACGCCTTCGTCAACCGCTCCATGATGCGGGCAGTGCTCAACAGGCTCTGGCCGTACGGTCTGGACCCGGACGGCATGCCGACATCCGCATGGCATCCGCCTGGGTCTTCCCTGCCCGACTGGTACCTACTGCCAGACACCTCGGGGACACCGCCGTTTGCATCCGGTAATGGCTTCTGAACGCTGGAGCAGAAGTACCGGCCGGGTGAGACGTGCTTACGCTGCAGCCGGCTCCGGCTGTGGATGCCAGGCCTTGGTCCGTACGGCGGCCTCGATGTCGAAGCGCGGCTTGTCCTGCTCCCGGGCATGGTGGGTGACGGCGGCCTGGACCGTGCCGGCCAGGTCCCGCCAGTGCTGCCAGGCCGTCTGATATTCCTCGGTCTGCTGCGCCGACCAGGGCGTCGCGGTGGGACGGCCGTAGGTGTCTCGCAGTTCCAGGACCCGGCTGTGCGCCTCGTCCGCTGCCTTCTGCATCTCCACCAGTTCATCGAATGTGTGTGCCACGTCGACGGATCCTACGTCGCCTGCAACGCGGAGCACGGGAGCGCCATGGCCGCTGCCCGCGTCCTACAGGGCGGTTTCGCCCTGGGCCGTCCAGCTGCGCAGCACCCGCTCGCGGCTGTCTGTCCTCGCGATGAGGCGGACCGTGACCTGCGGATCTTTGCTGTAGAGCCCGACCCACTCCGTGTACCGGTCCTGAGCCGGCTTCAGCCGAGCCCACTCGCCCTCCACGAGCGGGCCGTCGGTCCGGAACTGCAGTCGGGCGAGGAACCTGGTGCCCATGGTGTGGTGCCCTCCCTGCGGTCCCCAAAGTGGATCGCTGCGTACCCCATTGGCTACGGGCGCCGTGTCCGCCGAGGGGGCATCTGCTTCGGCGTCCACTGGGGCGGGCCACCGCACGCTCTGCCGACCGCAGAGCCACAGGCCATCACGGCTTGCCGGGCCTGGCAACTGCCTGCCGCAGGGTGCTGCCGTCTGTGGCTACCTGATGGAGTCGTTCTGTGTGACTTAAGGCCCGTGGGGGTGAGGGGCGTACGGATCGGGGGTCTGTGTGCGCAGCGGTCCTCTCGAAGATCACAAACCATTCGTGATCTTCGAGAGGACTGCTTCGTGCACGTCGCCCGGATCGCATGCGCGGCAGCCGCCGTGCTGTCCGTGCTCGCCGCTCCGTCCGCCGCCCGCGCTGTCTCCCCCGTCTCGCTTTCCGCACCGCAGCGGCATACTCCGGGTGACACGATCACCCTGCCGGTCCGGGACGCGCTGGCTGCGCTCGTTGTCCAGGAGGAAAGCCGGGCCGGCTACAGCCGCGACAAGTTCAGGCACTGGATCGATGCCGACAAGGACGGGTGCAATACCCGCGCCGAGGTCCTGCTCGACGAGGCCGTCACAGCCCCCGAGCTGGGTGCGGGCTGCGCGCTCACCGGCGGCATCTGGTACTCGCCGTACGACGACCAGTACTTCGATGCTGCCCGCAGACTCGATGTCGACCATGTCGTCCCGCTCGCTGAGGCCTGGGACTCGGGCGCGTCCGCGTGGACGGCGAAGGAACGCGAGTACTACGCCAACGACCTCGACGACGCCCGCGCCCTCATCGCGGTCTCCGCCGCATCGAACCGGTCCAAGGCGGACAAGGACCCGACCGAGTGGCTACCGCCGTACGCCGGCTACTGGTGCCAGTACGTCACCGACTGGGTCGCCGACAAGACCCGCTACCGCCTCACCGTCGACCCCGCCGAGCAGTCTGCGCTCGCCGAACGCCTTGCCGCCTGTCCCGACCAGTCCATCACCGTCACCCTCGCCCGCTGAACCGGAACACCGCGTTGCACTGCACGGCGTCTGCGGGCCGGCAGGGTCAGCGGACGGTGGACCGACGGAAAGCGGTGATTGCCGCCCGGGCTTTCGCCGCGCGGTCCCATTCGGCGCCGTACTCGCCGTGCGGCCGGCGCCAGGCACGCACCAGCCGGTCGGCCGCCTCGGCAATGTCCTCGGGTGCGGCAAAGACCCGGCTCAGCGCGCCGACCTGGCGGGACGGGCCGGCGGCCTGGGCGCCGGCGCGCAGCAGGACGTATGCCCAGCCGGTCTCGTCGCTCCAGTGCAGGCGGATGCCGCCGGGTCCGGCGGTGCGGCTGACGTCCCAGGTGAGCACGATGCACATCCGCTCTCCGTGCTCACGCCCGGTGTAGTAGGCCCGTACCGTGCCGGGGGGAATACCGCGGCAGGTGAGGGCCTCGTCGACAGCCTGGACATAGGGCCAGTGCGGGAGTGCCTGCGCCCATCCCGAAACCAGCCCTGGCGGATCTAGCAGCACAGGTCTCACCTCCACGTGTGAGCCAGAAGGGTCAGGAAGCGCGGCGGACGATGGCGGCGGGGCCAATCGCGCCGGGGCCGAACCGGGCCCGGATACGGTCCATGGCCGCTTCGGCCACCAGCCGTGTCTCCCGGACTGCGTCGAGGCTGATCTGGTCGGCGACCCGGCCGGCGTCGCAGCAGTCCTCGCCCCTGAGGGTGAGTCCGGTCAGGCGGCCGCGCTGCAGGCCGGCCGCGTCCATCAGCTGGTACGCCAGCGCGCGTACGTCGTCGTCATGCCCGGAGGGCGCTGGCAGACGGCGCGTCTTCTCCCACGAAGCGCCACCTGCAAACTTCAGCGTGAGCGTGAGGGCCCGGGCTGCCTGCCCTCGCCGGCGCAGCAGCTGTCCGAGCTCGACGACGAGGCTGAGCAGGGCGGAGCGGACCTCGCTGCCGTCCAGGACGTGGCGGGGGAAGCTGCAGCTGACGCTGATGGAGGCGGGCAGGGCGCGGGGGGCGACGGGGCGCGGGTCGATACCGCGGGCCCTGTCGGTGGCCAGGCGTCCGGCGCGGCCGCCCAGCAGCCGCTGGATGGTGGCCGGCGCGGCGGCGGCCAGCAGGCCGACCCGGTCGATGCCGTAGTCGCGCAGGGCTGCGGTCTGCCGGGGGCCGATGCCGTGCAGGGCCTCGACCGGCAGCGGGTCCAGCCATGCGGCGACCTGGTCGGGCGCGATAGCCAGGACGCCGCCGGGCTCAGGGATCTGGGCGGATGCGGTGGCTGCGACGGTGATCGACGGGCCGATTCCGACCCTGACGTCAACTCCGAACCGTGAGAGGGCGCGCACCCTGAGGATCTCGCCCAGCCGGCGCACGCCGGCACCGTGGTAGCGGACGGCCCCCTTCAGCTCCACCAGAGCTGCGGACGGCGGCAGTGCCTGCACCACCGGCGACAGCTGCGCGAGCTGCTCCAGCACCTGCCGGTAGGTCTCCTCCGGCAGCCGGTCCGGGCAGCGTACATGCATCACCGTCGACATCCCGGCCTCCCCTCTTGCTCCCGCAGTCATCACCGGCCACCTCCACTCTCACGGTATCGAACAAAAAATCGAACACGCGAGAGCGCGGCATGTTGATCACTGTGCATAGAATCAAAAATATGTTCGATGACCTGCCGCCTGACCTGGAACGCCTGCAGACCTTGCGGATCTGGCACGTCCT
Source organism: Streptomyces sp. NPDC001443 (assembly GCF_053597355.1). Lineage (NCBI taxonomy): Bacteria > Bacillati > Actinomycetota > Actinomycetes > Kitasatosporales > Streptomycetaceae > Streptomyces > Streptomyces sp. NPDC001443. The sequence goes on along the minus strand of NZ_JBSFIA010000049.1, from coordinate 47,008 downwards.
GTGGCTTCAGCGCATCGACGCGAAAATCCTGGCGCTCCAGCAGCGCCAGGCCGAAGAAGAGCACGGCCGCCGCACCCGACCCCGGCCACCGGAATGGATCGTCGAACTCGGCATCGGAACCGGCCGCCCGCCCGTCCAGGTCCACGCCGGTGACTGCCACATGGTCGGCAAGCGCCAACGCCCCATCGGCCGCGACGAAGCCCGCCGACTGCTCAGCGCCGGGCTGCCCGCCTGCGGCCACTGCCAGCCCGACATAGCGCTGGGCATCATCGGCTTATCCGCCGGGCCGGCGCACAGAGTGCGTCAGTTCTGCGACGGGATGCGCGCGGCGATCTCCCGCGCCAGCCGGTCGGCTTCCGCCGACATGGTCCCGCTCTCCTGCGCAACCACCAGCAGCAGTGCGAGCAGGTCGTGCGCCTCCTCCAGCGTCAGCAGCGCCAGGCGTTCGGCCGTGTACGCGACCGGCGCGAAGGCGTCGGCGTCCAGGTCGAGGTGCTCGTAGTCGTCCACGGTCTGGGCAACGCACTCCCCAATCTCAAGGTCACGGGCCAGGACCGGCTGCGTATGCCCCTGAGCCGGCGGGGCGCCGCCCAGTGATCCGGGTCCAAGCCGGGGAGCGCACCGCGCAGCCGACCGCGCGGCGCGAGGCTCCGTGAGGGCGGGCCTCCGTGTCGGCTCGGGGACACGGCGCGAAGGCCCGCTTGCTGATTGTCGGCTCTGGCGCCCGGGGCCGCTTCCCCACTTGCCGCGTACGAGCGGCAGGACAGAGCGGCGACGGTGCTTCTACTGGGTGCCCAGGCGACAAGTAAACTTGTCACTGAAGGCAGCGACAAGTATTGTTGTCGCTATGGAATCCAACCTGAACGACTTCTGGCGCGACGTCATGACCCTGCATGAGCCGCCGTATCGGGAGCCTGTCGACGACGAGGTTGTGCACCTCCAAGACCAGGTGGCAGAAGCCGCCCGCGATCTGGCCCGTGCGATCTCCACGCGGGAGTCCGCGTACCGGGCCGACGGCCAGGAAGTCCCCAACGGCATCGCGCTCGCGCCGGACTGGCAACTTGCGTACCTGTACGCCCTTCACGAGATCGAGGGCATCGCCAGACGGCTCGCCGACAATGCGGCACGCACGGCTGGCGGCACCGGAGCAAACTACGCCCAGCTGGGGACGGCCTGGGGGATCACCAAGCAGGCAGCGAGGCTGCGCTGGCCCGGCGCCGTGCGCAAGCACGACGACACCAGCGGCGAAGGCGAACCGTTCGAGTTGCAGCTCGGCGGGGGCCTCGCCGAGATCATCCAACTCCCCAACGAGGGAGGGTTCACATGGGAGGCCACCGCAGGCAACGGCACCAGCGGTCAGTCGCAGGAACCGTACGGAAGCCGGACCGAGGCCGCAGCCCACGCCGGAGCCTTCCTCGCCCGGCACGCGGCCCCGGGCGACGAGACGGAAGATCCCGACGCGATGCACGCCGACTGCATCGAACCCCACCCCGGCCCCGAGGACTACGTCGACTGCGACGGCACACCCCTCTGAATCCGCGCGGCACGACACTCGCGGAAACCACTGCCGACCTGGCGCAAAGCGCGCATGCGGACCGAACCGGCCCCCGACAGGCCGTATAAGGAGCGTCATGGACTTCCGCCCTATCCCCCGCGCCCCCGAAGCCTTCCAGCAGCCCGTCACAGCCGAGGACATCGAAGCGATCGCCCTGCGAGCATTCGGTCGCGGCGTCCGCGTCACCTCGGCTGTCGAGCTGGGAGGAGGCATGTACAACAACACCTACCGGCTTGCCGCGGACGGCCTCGCCGGGCCGGTCATCCTGCGTATCGCCCCTGCTCCGCAGCGGCAGTTCGCCAGCGAGCACGAGCTGATGCGCAACGAGTACGCCACCGTCCCTTTCCTCGCTCCCCTCGCCGACCTCGTGCCGCGGGTCCTGGCCGCCGACTGGTCGCACGAGATCACCGGCCGGGACTGGATGCTGCAGAGCCACCTCGACGGTGCGCCCGCCCCCGACCGCCTCGGCGACTACCCCCGCGACCTCTGGCCGGGTTTCTTCGCCCAGCTCGGTCAGATCACGGCGCGTGTTCACGCCGTCCGCGGCCCGCACTTCGGTTCCATCGCAGGCCCAGGACACCACACCTGGGGTGCGGCCGTGATCGCCTCCCTCAAGGCCATCGCTGACGACCTGGGCCGCCTCGGCCTGGACGCGGCGGATGTAAGCAAGGTCGCCGATCTCGCTGACGAACACCGCAACGTCCTGGACGAGGTCACCGAGCCCCGGCTACTCACCGGCGACTTGTGGACGGTCAACACGATGCTCGCTCCCGCCCCCACTCCAGTAATCAGCGGAATCCTCGACCTGGACCGCACCCTGTGGGGTGATCCAGCCGCGGACTGGACGATCCGCATGGCCAGCGCGAAGTCCGATGAGCGCACCGCGTTCTGGGACACCTACGGTCCCCGCGACACCACCCCGGCCGCCACCTGGCGCTCCCTGGTCTACGAAGCCCGCCACCTGGGGGCCATCCGCCTGGAGCGGCACCGCCTGCACAAGGACGAGGGCGTACGCGACACCTACACCTCCATGGCCGGCGTCCTGGCTCAACTGACCTGACCACCCTGCCGAGGTCCGGTCCCGGCAGAACAAAATCGTCATTCCGTGACGGCGCCGCAGCTGTACAGACGATCATGTGAGTGGTTGCGAGGAAAACAGTGTCGCAAGGGGCCCCTTGGAACGCCAAAGAGGCGAGCGTGAACCCGCTGGAGCGGAAGCGGACGCTGTCGTAGGCACGGCGGAGGCGCTGACGGCGACCGTCAGCTTCAGTGTGACGGCAGAGGTGGCCAAAGCGGTTGCGGAAGCCCCGAGGAGCCCGGAAACCTCACCAAACTTGCGCTGAGCCCCTTGGGACGCCGGCCCCACAAGGCCACCGAGGTTATGCCTGCCTGGTGGCGGCTGAAGAGCACCCACGACAGCGTCACCGGGCTGCTCGACACTCTCCACCTGGTCCGGCACACGCGCGCAGCACAGAACAAGAAGTCAACGCGAGGGCGCCTGCCCCGCCACCGCCTGGCCCGCTGGATCTTCTTCGGCCAGCGCGGCGAGCTGCGGCAGAACTACTGCGAGGGCATGGAGAACCCCAACTCGGCGCCCTCGGTCTGGCCCTCAACTCAGTGGTGCTGTGGAACAGCCTCTACCTGGACCGCGCCGCCAAGCAGTTGGCCGCCGACGGGTTCCCCGTCACCGACGACCTGCTGGCCCGCCTGTCCCCGCTGCAGTTCGAGCACATCAACTTTTATCTGGACACTTGGCAGCTGTCGATGAGGCGGGCAAGGACGCTGAGGGTGGCCAGTTGTTCCAGTGACTCTTGCTCCGTCCACTCGCCCGTCTCGTGTGCGGCGGGGTTGCGGATCGCGAAGAACGATCCGAGCCCGAGTTGCAGGGCACCACGTTGCCGGCTCTGGACGGTAGGACTTGTCGTGTCTCCGGGGACCCGGAGTCGAGGCTTGCCGGGCTCGGCTGGTTTATCGCTGAACGCCTCTTGCACGAGCTTGTCGTCGGCAACGTCTCGGCGCCCGAGCTTCGCTTGGAGGTGAGCGTTGATCGCGCTGGCGGCTGCGTGCACGGCTGCGCGGAAGTGCTGAGAGTCCCAGAAGGTGCGGGCTGCGTCCCAGACCCAGGGGTGGAACTGGTCGGCCGGAAGGGACGGAGCGTCGGGCGCCAGCCTGACTGCCCATTCATCCATGTCAGTGAGGATGCCCAGCCCTCGCTGCACCTGGCTCCGGGCGTGTGACTCTCCCGCCATCGCGTCGACGTTGATCTCTTGCGCGAGTTGAGGGTCAAGGCGTCGCAGAATCTGCTTGACCGTGGGTTCAGCCCGATGCAGTTGCTCCAGGAGGACCTCGTCCCCGATGTAGTCGCCGGGCCTGGCGCTGTTTTCGTAGCGCATGGCCAGATTATCGAACGCTTCGAGCTGTTGCCGCATCCAGTCACGATCCACTGCCGCATGGTAGGTGACCTGCCGCGCTATCCGGAGTGGTTTCTGCGTCCTGAGATTCGCCGAGGTCAGTGAGAGGCTGCCCGATCCGGGAGGCGATGGCGTTATGTCGTTCGACCTCGCGCGGCCAGCCGCGCGTCACCGGTCTGTCCTTCGCTGCCGAAGAGGCGGTCGAACGACGCAGCGCTGGTGGTCTGGTGGCCGGACGTGTCGGCCGTACGACTGTCCGGTGGTGTGCTCACGTCCCGCTCCCCGGGTCGACGGTGACGGTGATCTGGCGCAGGATCTGGTCGGCCTGGTCGTCGACCGTGCGCGGATCGCGGCCAGTGACGATGACATGGCCGAGGCGGCCGCGGTTGGACGTCGCCGGACCCACGTCCGTACCCGCAGCCGCCCGCACGCGTACAGCGGGGATGGTGGCGGTCACCTCCGGCAGGCCCGTGACGGTGACCAGCCGGCCCGCGTGGGGCGTGGTCAGGAACCGGACGGTGGCGTAACCGCTGCGCGCTGGGGTGAGGGTGGCCGGGTGGCCGAGGGCGATGTCCCACAGGGCGCGCCACGGGTCGATGCCGAGCGCGTGCTGGATCAGGACGCCGATGTGTCCGGCGCCGAGTCGGGCGCCGATCTCCAGAACGGTGCACCGGCCGTCGGGGCCGAGCACGAGTTCGGTGTGGGTGGCGCCGTTGCGGACGCCGACCGCAGCGATCGCCCGGTCGGCCTGTTCGAGCAGGGCCCGCTCGGCGGCCGCGGGCAGACGGGCGGGCAGTGCGTGGCCCAGCTCGACGCGGTGGATGCCGCCGGTGGTGTGCTTGCTGGTGATGCACAGATGGGTGGTGACCTCGTGCTGGGTGACGGATTCGACGCTGAACTCGCGTCCACAGACGTGCTCTTGGATCAGGACGCGCTCGTCGCTCGGCATCCTGTACATCGCCTTGGCCGCGCGGGCGGCGTGCCAGGCCGGCTCCAGGCCTTCGTGGCCGGTGACCACCGTGACCCCGGCCGATCCGGCGCCGTCGGCCGGTTTGACGACACACGGGAAGTTGACCGCCCTGGCCGCGTACAGGGCCCGCAACTCATCCAGGTCCGAGACGATCGTGGTGCGGGGCGCGCTGACGTTCCCGGCTTCGAACGCGGCCGCCATGACCGCCTTGTTGCGTGCGGCGGGCGCGTGTTCGGGGGCGTTGCCGGGCAGGCCGAGGTCCGCGCACGCCCGGGCGGCCAGGTCGGTGAGGTACTCGTTGACGGTGAGCAGAGCCTTCACGCCGATCCGGCGCCCGTAGCCCGTGATGTCCTCGAGGGCTTGGTCGGGCCGGGAGAAGTCGGTGACCAGGCAGCCCGCCAGAAGTTGGTGCAGCTCGACGGAGTAGGTGGTGAGGGTGGCAGTGTCGGTGACGGCGTGAACGGGGTGGCCGGAGGCGGCCGCGACCCGGGCCAGTTGCTCGGAGTCGGGGCCGGCCGCCTCCAGCAGCAGCACCGGCATGCTCACCGGTAGTCCTCGGGTCCGCCGGTGCGGCGCATGTCGAGGGTGAAGCAGTGGAAGCCGCCGCCGAACAGGCGGCGGTGGCGGTGGCGGACCGGGATCACGGTGAAGCCTTCGCCTTCCAGGGTTTTGATCAGGCCGGTGCAGTCGGCGTTGACCAGCACTCGCTGCTCGTCCAGGGACAGCACGTTGATGTCGATGTAGGGGCTGGTGAGGACCAGGTCGGTGTCGTCGTAGGTGGGGAAGCTGCCGGGGTCGGGCTCGGGCGGCACGATGAACTTCCAGCTTTGGAAGGCGTCCGGGAGCATGCCGCGCAGCCGGGCGTGCCGGGCGAGGAACACTCCGGGCTTGAGGGCCAGCAGCATGGAGTCGATGTGGTTGTCCGCCATGCGGTGCACGGGGTGGAGGCGGAAGCGGCCGGCCACCTGCCGCTGGAGCCAGTCGGCGCCGAGCCGGTGGTTGTCCTGCGCGATGTTGACGATCAGGTCCTGGCCCAGGCGCAGGACCTGGGCGCCGTCCAGCATCATTTCGATGCCGACGTCGTACGGGCCGGGCTGCGGGTCGGTGATCGGTTCGGTCGGTCCGCCGAGGGTGGTGAGGCTGTCGCGGGCGTAGGCGAGGTCGAAGCTGGCGTCGGTGAGGGTGGGCCGGGGCATCGTCGACCAGCGGGCGCCGGCGTCGGCGTAGCGGCGGAAGACGGGGGTCAGCAGCCGGGTTTCCAGGTAGCGGCTGCGGATTGCGGGCGCTGTTTCGATGATCTCGTCGCCGAGGATGAGGGTGTTGTCCCGGATGTTCAGGGCGGGGGTCGGGGCGGCCTGCCAGCCCAGCCCGGCGATCGGTAAGGCGTCTTCGGGCAGTGGTAGCGGCCGGTGCACGGTGATGCCGAGCGAGGCGAGCGTGGCGGCGAGGTTCTCGACATCTTCGTGGAGTTCCTCGGTGTACCGCTTGCTGATCTTCCACGTCTCGGTCTGGCCGTCGCTGTCGCGGGCGGCCAGGCGCGGGTAGGCCCAGTCGGAGCGGTAGCCGCCGAGGGCCTCGTGGAAGAACAACTCGAACGTGAGATCACGGTCGTGGCCCACGTAGTTTTCCGCGGACCCCACAACGATCTCGCTCAGGGGGGTGAAGTCGTCGTAGCTGTTCAGCATGGGTGCGTCCTCGTCAGGCGTCGGCCCGGCTGCCGTGGGCGGCCGGGAGGGGGAAGTGCTGGCTGGTCTGGGCGCGGCCGTGCCGGGCGTGCAGCACGACGTGCTCGCTGCGCAGTTGGAGGGTGCGCTGCTCGCTCCAGCCGGCGTAGCGGTACTCGCCGTCGGCGACGTGCACGAGGGCGTAGCGGTGCTCCCCGGCCTGAAGGACGAGCCCGTCACCGCGCTCGGTGAGCCGGACGGCCGTGGTGGGGCCCTGCAGCGGGGTGTCGTGGCCGAAGTCCATGAACCCCGACGGCAGGTCCAGCACGGACGGCAGCACGGCGGCCGACAGCGGTGCGGGGGCGGGCTGCCGGTTGAACAGCACGTCGGCGTCGGCGAGCTGCTCCTGCCACGGTTCGGGGAAGAGTGCGGCGAGCTCGCGGGTGAGCAGCGTGTCGATGACCGCGTGGACGCGCCGGACGGGCCCGGTGTTGCGCACCAGGTGCTCGCGGGAGAAGTCGCCGTACCAGAAGGTGCCGGGCTGCCAGCGGTGTTCGGTGCCGTCGAGGACGAGGACCGCGCCGGGGTGGGTGACGATCGGGATGTGCAGGCGCACCATGCCCCGCTCCAGGGCGTACTTGGGGTCGCAGTGCGGCTGGGAGGCGGCGGCGGGGCCGAGGGCGAGCAGCCGTACGGCGTTCAGCGGGGCCGGGATGGCGTCGAGGATTCCTTGCAGGTAGGGCATTTGCTGAAGCCAGCAGGTGGCGGCGTAGTTGTCGGGTCCGGGGCCGCCAGGGTCGGTGCGGGTGGGGTCGCCGCCGGGGCTGCGCAGCGGTAGGACGCGCCAGTCGGTCGGCGTGTCCGGGCCGATGCGGTCGGCGGCGTAGTGGGTGCGCTGGCGCTCCCACTCGTGGTCGGTGACGGCAGCGAGTTCGCGGGCGAGGCGGGATGGGTCGAAGTCGGGGGTGAGGCGGGCCGCCGGTGCGGGCCGCGCGGGTGTTGTGCTGGGCATCGGGTGTGCCTTTCGTCAGGCCGCCGCGCGGCAGCGAGCGGAGAAGCGGGTGTCCAGGGCGGTCCAGATCGCGTCGTGGCCGGCGGGGGTGTCGTAGACGGTGGAGAAGGTGAACTGGGCGCCACTGCCGGTGCCGGAGGGTGGGTCGACGATGGGCATCGACACGATCACTCCGGCGCGGGTGGCGGGGTCGTAGGCGAGGCTGAGCTCGGTCAGCGTGCGGTGGAAGGTGGCGCCGTCCGGGACCGTCCAGTGGGCGGGAACGTGGGATTCGGTGACGGTGCGCTCGGGTGCGGCGTTCGCGTCCACGATGTGGTGGGCGAAGACCTCGTAGATGTGCCAGGACCCGGTGACCTGGGCGTTGACCTCGGTGAACAGCACCTGCCCGTCGGGGGTGACGATGGCGTCGGTGCTGAGGCGGCCGCGGTAGCCGACGTCGAGGTAGGTGGCGGCGAGGCGGGCGGAGCCGTCGAGCAGCTGCTGCCGCACGGGCGGGGTGAGGTCGCGCAGGGGGACGCTCTCGTGACTCAGGCGCCGCCTCGTGTAGCGCAGCTCGCCCATTTCGGTCAGCTGGATGTGAGTGTCGGTGAGGTGCTGCTCGCAGTACACGGTCCGTGCGTCGGGGATGAACTCCTCGAGGACGACGGGGAAGCGTCCGTCGGCGGATGCCCACGTCCAGCGCTCGGACCAGTACGCGGTGATGTCCCCGGTCAGGTCCGTGCCGTCCAACTGGTGCAGGTGGCGGGCGCCGGCGTGGCCGGTGGCCAGCAAGGGGTCGGCCAAGAGCAGCTCGTTGCCCACCCCGGCCCCGTTGTGGGCCTGCTTGACCACGACCGCCCCGGCGTCCTCCAGCAGCTGCTGGGTCGCGGCGGTGGCCTCGCCCGGGCCGCGGACGACGGTACCCGCGGCGACGGGCGTTCCGGCCGCGGCCGCGAACATCCGGAAAGTGGACTTGTTGTTGACGAGTTCGCCGCCGCCCTGGGCGAGGAAACCGGCACCGGGCAGCCTCTCCGAAAGCCCGAGGGCCGCGGCGAAGCGGGCGACGGACGCGGACGGCCACAGCGCCCACACCTCCTGAACGGCCTGGGCGCCGCCGTGCTCGGCGAGCACGGTACGCACCTGATCGAGGAGGCCGGGATGAGTGAGCGTCTGCGGGTCGAGCAGGCGGTGGCCGTACTGGCCGGGCGGCGCCGTCACCAGGTGCAGCCGACCGGGGTCGGTGCCGGTCAGAGCGGTCGCGTAGCGCAGGAAGCCCGGGTCGGGCGGGGCGCACAGGACGACGAGGTCGCCGTTGCGGGCACCCCACAGTGCGCGCTGCGTCCACGCCCACAGGTCGGTGCGGTCACGGATGGACGGGTCGATGTGGTTGGCGATGATGATCCTCAACGCAGTCTCCAGGGAGAGCAGGACACAGGAGTCAGGGCTGGAGGGACAGCGGCAGGCGGGCGAAGGTGCGCATCGTCGCCGTCGGCCTGCGCAGTGCCGGGCCAGCCGGGCACGGCCAGGTCTGGGTGCCGAGCAGGCTGTCGATGAGCGCGGCCAGGACACGCTGCGCCATGACCGTGCCGAGGCAGGCGTGGGTGCCCCAGCCGTAGCCGAGGTGCCGGTTGGGCGTACGGTCCAGCACCAGCCGGTCCGGCTGGGCAAACGTCTGGGGGTCGCGGTTGGCCGCGGCGAACAGCACGGTCACCTTGTCGCCGCGGCGCACACGTACGTCGCCGATCGTGACGTCGGTGGTGGCCAGGCGGGTGGTGCCCTGCACGGGGCCGTCGAAGCGGACCAGTTCGTCGACCGCCGTGGGCACCAGGCCGGGGCGTTCGCGCAGGACGGGCAGGATCTCGGGGTGGTGGGCCAGAGTGTGCAGCAGGTTGCCCAGCGCGGCGGTAAGGGTGGAGTAGCCGCCCTGGAACATCACGCGGGCCGTGTGCCGCACGTAAGCCGCCGGCTCCGGGCCGGCGTCCGCGGTGCGGGCGCGGACATGGCCCAGCAGCCCGGCGGCCCGACCGGTGGTGGTGAACCAGGAGTCCACCAGGTCGCTCAGCTGTGCGCGGGCGCGTCGGCCGGGCTCGAGCAGCTCCGGGTCCAGGCCGGCGTCCATGCTCCGCATAATCGTGTCGGAGATCTCCGCCCACTCTTCCAGCGGCGGGGGCGTGACGCCGAGCAGGTCGGCGATGGCGGCCAGGGCGACGGGCTGCGCGAGCTCGCGCATCGCCTCTACCACCGGCCGGGCAGCGGACCGGAGGAGCTGCGTACGGATTATCTGCCGGAGGCGGTCCTGGAGGGCGTCCAGGTTCTGGGCGTGCAGGGCGGTCATGAACAGGCTGCGCACGCCCGCCTGCTGGGGCGGGTCGAGGACCTGCACGCTCAGGTGCGCGTCCGGGACCTGGAGGCCCAGGCGGCGCGGATCCCGCGCGAACGTCTCGTGCGCGCGCAGCACACGTATACAGCCCGCGTACCGGGTGATCAGCCAGCACTCCATCCCCTCGTGCCAGGCCACCGGAGTCCGTTCGCGCAAGGCGGCGAGCTGCGGGTACGGGTCGGCGAGTGTCGCCTCGTGAAGCGGGTCGTAGCCCGTCGGGGATGTCATCGGCCCTATGGCCATCGCGGGAGTTCTCCTTCACGGCGGAGGGTGATGCGGTCCCGGCCGCCGACGATGCCGGCGGCCGGGATGCGGACAACGGTCCTCGGGACGTGCGAGGCGATCAGTGGTCGTAGCCCATGACGGCCCCTCCTCTCATCCGGAGGTCTCCCGGCCCGAACCGGCCGGATGCACACAGCCTCGCCCGCACCTCACGGCAAGGTCATTGCGCCTGTTCAGAGCCCGGATTGCGGCTTGCCGCAATGTTGGTTTCCGCCCTGCCGGGGCAGCGGTGCCTGGGATAGCGTGAAGGCTCAGGCTTGGTTGGACGGGGGCGCCCATGACCGCCGCAATCACCCGCTCGCGACGTGCCGCCATCGCGCGGGAAGCCGCGTCGATCCGCAGACGCTGCCAGCGGGCCGGCTTCACCATCGAGCACATCGCCGCGGCGATCCGCGAAGAACTCGCGGAGGTCACCGAACTGGAGGCGTGGCGCCTCGCTTTGGGCTGGTCGCGAGCCGACACCATCACGCAGATCGGCGAGCTGTACATCACGGACGGGCTGCTGCCGCCGGGCTTATCGGAGTCCATGCTGTGCCGCTGGGAACACGACCCCGACGACTGGCCCGGGCAGGATTACGCCGTGATGCTCTGCCGCGCCTACCGGACCACACCCGAGCACCTGGGACTGCCGGTTGCGCGTGTACGGCAATTGTCGCAGTGGACAGCGGAGCTGATCGGATACGGTCCCAACGACGCCGGCGTCGCCGCATCCGGCCGGCAGGAAAGGGCGGATCCGATGACCACCGATGCGGGACTCCCCTCGATCAGAGAGTCCCTCCAGCTCGCGCTCCTGGTGGAACGCGAAGGCAGCCCGCTGGTGGCCGAACTCGCCGAAGCCGCCGCCGACCACTACCACCTGAACTACAGCAAGCACCCCGTACCCGTGCTGTTCCGGGAAGTCCGCGCGGCCCGCACCCTGCTGGCCGCAGTGCTGCCCGCCGGTACGGACGGCACCGAACTGCACCGCCAGCTCGGCCGGCTCTCAGGGCTGCTCGGCAACCTGGCCTTCCACCTCGACGACCCGGCCGGCGCGCGCATCCACCTGGGCACCGCCGTCTCCTACGCCGACCGGTGCGGTGACACGGCGCTGGCAGCGTGGGCGTACGGGGCGCAGAGCATGGTCGCCCGCCACACCGGCAACCTGACCGCCGCCTACACGTACGCCGAGCGCGGCGCGGCCGCGGCCCCCGCCGGCCTGGTCCGTGCCCAGCTCCACGCCTGGGCGCTGCTGCCCACCCTCGCCCAGCAGGGCCGCGACCGGGAGGCGAACACCGCACTCGAGGTGGCCCTGGCCGAACTCGAAGCCGATCCGGCCGGCCAAGCACCCGGTCGTTTCGGCTTCGACGAACCCGAGCTCGCCCTGCATCAGGCCGAGGCGCACCTCACGCTGGGCCGCACCGAGCAGGCCCGCACCCGCGCCGAGGCCTCCGCGGCGGCCTGCACCACCGGCACCCCCGGATGGGCCGCTGCCACCCTCGTCCTGGCCCAGGCCGAAGCCTGCGACCAGCCATCCGATGCTGCTCAGCGCGCCCTGGACGTCCTGGACCGGGTACCGCCCAGCCGCCTGCGCGCCACCGCCCGCACCAGACTGCAGCGACTGAACGGTCTGCTCGTCGCCCGACCCGCCGAATACGTGGCCGATCTGCGTGAACGCATGCGAACCTTGTCGCCTCCCGTGGACGCGTCCGGTGCCCCGTCGGCGTGACGCACGCCGGGTATGTGAGGGCTGACTGTCCTCAGGGGTGGCGAAAGCCGCGTTCGGGGGCGCAGCTTCGGCGCCGCCGCCCAGAACCAAGGCACTCTATTCCCAGGTCAGTAGGGCAAGGCGACCTGAAACAAAGGGGTTTCACGGTAGACGGGATTGTAGATCGCATCCTCGGAGGTGTCGTAGAAGGTGGCGGTGCCGCCCCTCTCTCCCACGTCGAGGATGACGTTTCCCGTGGCTGACTGGCCGGGCTTGTACGCCGCGTCGAGGTGCGCCAGGCCGTTGGAGCTGCCGTAGGCGCTTGCTTCTACCGGGGCTACCCCCTTGGTTTCCCACGTCACCTCGTCGGCGGAGAACTCCCCCGTGGCGGTGCCCGTGTTCGTCACCGTGAGGCGGATCACCGCGTACTGCCCGATTGCTTCCTTGCTTGTGCCGACTTCGGCCGGCGTGGGGTACTTCACGCTGATGACTGTGGCTTTCCACTCCGTGCCGCAGGTCTTGAATGCGCCGCTCTGCCCGGGCTTCAGCATCGGCACGCGGACCGCGGCCGTGCCGGCCCCGGAGCCCTCAGGACTTGCCGAGGCAGCAGCCGGTGAGCCAGGCGCGGGGCACCTGGGTTTGTCGACGGCCGCGTGCTCTTGCGAACAGCCGCTCATGAGGGCGCAGAGAAGTACGGCGGACGCAGGTGGCATCACGGTACTGCGGACGTAGTTGCGCATGGCCCCCACACGGACAACAGACTTCACGGCATGAAGGTGTAAGCGTAGGACACGGGCAGATCCCAAGGTGTCCGTTGGTGTTGTGCAGCCGGTGCCCCGCAAGGTCGACGTCGGCGAGCAGAGCCACCACGGCCGAATCCAGTAGTAGACAACCGGCTTGAAGCGGGCCCCGATGCCAACCATCAGCCCCGTCGGATAGTGGGGGTCTGCTTGGATTCGGGGCGTGCCTGATCCTGTCGTGTTTCCTGCCGAGCCCCTGCCTGAACTAGAAGTCGTGATCGACCTGGGGGACAACCCCACACTCGCCGACTTCGTCAGCTGCGCGGTCGCCCTTCGCGCAACATGCGAAGTGGGCATGATGATCGCTGACGTCGGCCACATTCCGGGTTCCTGGTGGCCGTCTGTCGTGGGGGACCTCAACCGCCAGCAGTGGACAGGTGAGAGCTTTCCCAGCGACATTCTGCGGGTCCGCCGCACTGTGCTGGCCAGTCCCTGGGAGACGGTACTGGTAGTCGCGGCTGGCAGGTCGTACGTCGTCCTATACGGAGGGGTGGCACTCATCGCTGTTGAGCGCATCCTCAAGATGATCATGGATTGGCAAACGCATCGTCTAGAACTGGAGATGCGCCGCCGTGAGATTCAGACCGCGCCCAGTGAGGGTGAAGCACGGGTGGGCGATGTCGAGCCGGGAACGCCAGTAGACAACGGAGAACCCGAGACTGCTCCCGATATCAACGAGGCTGTTCAACGGTTTGTATACGGTAACGACCTCGCCGAGGGATTCCGCCCGGAGGTTGCTGATCAGTACGTGACGCACGCCATCACCCTGTCAAACCATCGAATCCTTCGAGTCGATCTTCAGTTCGGCCGACGTGGGGCTGAATCATCCGATGAGAATCAAGCCCCCTAGTCCATCTCGGCATCTCTGAAAACCCATCTTGAGCCCTTGTTGATCTCGTGCAGGCGCCACGGGAGCGGGCTCCAATGACTCTGCCGTCCCACCAGTCGCGCGCTCGGGTTCAAAGATGGGTTCTCAGTCGCTGTCTGGGTCGGTGCAGCCGGTGTCGAGCTGGAGGTAGGCGCGCTGGCCGCCGTTGTATTTTCGGGCGGTGGTCGTGCGGAACGTTTGCTCCAGGGCGTCACTTTCACGGTCGCCTGGTCTCCGCAGATCCGGACGTCCGCGATGCCCGGCAGGTACGTACGCTCGGTCCGCTCGTGGCGGGACCGGGCCGCCATCAGTGGAAACTCACACGCGCGACCACTGCCAGGAGCTCGCCCGCGTCACCTGCACCTTGGAGGGCTCCGTGGGTGTCGGCGTGCTTGACCGGTCCGGCGACCAGCATGTGCTGAGCCTGGTCGAGCAGGTCCCACGCTGCCGTCGGCAGGCTGACGGACTCGGCGGGCCGCCACAGCTCGATGTCGTCCTTGCCGTCCGGACCGACGTGCACCAAGCCTTGCAGGGACCGGTCAGAGATCCGGGCGCGCACGCGCCAGTGCGGGTCCACCTGCGGCATGCCGTGCAGGCCCCAATGCTCCCAGTCGGTGCGCCGTTCCAGGTCCTCGATCCCGGCGTCCTCGGTCTCCGGGTAGAGCACGAGCATCGGCAGGGGCCGTCCGTCGGGCGCGGCCGTCTTCATTAGGACCACGCCGTAGTTCGGGGCCAGGTAGTAGGCGTCGACGTCCTCGGGCAGGTCCAGGTCGTCCAGGGTGACGACCTTGATCCCGGTCTGACGGAAGGCGGCCATCGGGTCGTCCGGCCGCTGGCGCGGGGGTGCTTCCATGAGGCTGCCGAGCTCGATGACGGCGGTCCGCGCCCCGGAGTCGGCCCAGACATCGAGCGCCTCGCGCAGCAGCTCCTCGGCGTCGTCCTCGTTCAACTCGTCGACGGCCTGGAGGAGGGCCGGGGCGTCGTCGGCGAGGAACTTGCCGTGCGCCTGCTGGATCCATGCCCGGACGGCCTGCCCGGCCGCGGGCCTTTCCCGGACGGGCTCACCCTTCGGCGTCAGAAAGACCGCCCCGGCCAGTCCGGCGAGGGTGGCCCGGCTGGCCACGACCTGGGGAGCGAGCTTCGTGCGGCACGAGCCGCATCCGGCCCAGACCGCGCTGACCACCGTGGTCGCCAATTCGTGGTCGATCTCCCAGCCCAGCACGTACGGCAGCATCCCCTCCATGAACCCGACGTCGGGCTGGGTGTGGAAGTGCGCGGGCCCGTCCGACCCGACAGCCGTGACGATGTTGGCAATCTGCTCCGGCGTGGCCCCGCCTGCGGCCCAGTGGTCGAGCGCGTCCTGCAGAAGCTCGGCGGCGGCCGCATCGTCCATCCCCATGACCGCGGCAAGCGCCTCGATCCCCGCGTCCCGATCGGTCTTGGCCGCCTTCGCGAGCGGTTCCCACGACCTGGTCGTGGCCGAGGCGCCGGGGCCGGGCGGCAGGGGCAGCACGCCGTAGACGGCGGTGGCCAGGGCGGCGAGGGTCGGCCGGTGGCCCTTGACGACCTTGGCCGTCATGGTCTTCTGGCACGGCTGGCAGCCGGTGCGGCAGGCGGCCACGAGCCGGGCGGCGAGGTCGGTGTCGATGTCCTCCCCGGCCAGGAACGGGAATCCGGTGAGGATCGCCATGTCCGGCAGCGGGGTGTGCGTGTGTGTGGTGTTTGCGGCTGCCGACGCGTGCGCGGCCCCGGTACGGCGCGACCTGTTCTTCGCGCGCTGCTTCTTCCCATGTCGCTTGACCACGGCAGTTCTCTCCTCGGAGGCGTGCAGCGGTTACCCATGACCCGGTACACGCGCGGAGAACGTGGCGGACTGCGCGGGCATACGGACGTGTGTTGGTGAAGACCAACTCGGTGACGCTCTCGCACTGATGCGCTGGGACTGTCCGGTCCTGGCACCTTCGCCTCAGATCGCTCCCAGTCATGGGCTGAGGCTGGCTTGGGCCTGTGCGTGGCCGTGCACCTCACACGGTAGCTGCTGCTGTCGACAGCGGGGATAAGAACGCAGCCACGTCACTCGAAGAGGGTCCCCTTGCGACCGCCGACGAGCAGACGACCACACCCTGACGAGGCCCTATCGCCCCCGGGCGCATCAAAAGGGGCTCGTCGAGCTGTTTGAGCCATCCTCACCGAAAACCATGGGTTGCCGTACGCGGTCGTGGCGGTGCGTCAAGATCACGGCTGAACACATAAGTAGGGGGCTGACGAGGCTGTCGCGCTCCATCACCAACGGAGCGTCTGCGCCCTACCGCCGACCCTCCAAGTAACGCGGAAGACAGGGACTTGCGCCTCTAGCCCCTCACTCCTCCATCTTCGGCACTGTGCGATCCGCTGCCCGAGACGCAAGGGCTGGGACTGCTGCACGCTTCGCCCCTCACGCGCACCCCGCGTGCTAGCCCTTCGAGCCCAAGGAAACCGACATGACCACTCGCTCGCCCAAGCAACGCCGCATCCCCCGGGCCGTCCTGCCCTTCGGCGCCGGCGGAGCCGCTTTCGCATCCGCGCTGTACGTAGGCACCCCTGTGTGGGTTGCCGGCATCTCCGCGCTCGCCAGTGCTCTCATCGGGGTTGTGCCACACCTCCTGCCGCAGGAGTCCGAACACCGACTCGCCCTGTGGCGCGCCCTGTTCCGCCACCTGGAAACCATGAAGGGGCTGCGCCTCGACGCTGCACGAGCCGAAGACCTGCACGACAGGAGTCCGGGATGACGGCGCTCGACCGCTGGCAGGTCCGGCCAGGTCGCCCGGCCCTCGACCTGCTCCGCTGATTCAGGCTTGGGCGGCGACCGGCGCGGCACCACGTGCGTCAGCAAGACCCAGCTCGCCGCCGACGAGGTGTACCGATTCACGACCTCCTGGGAGACCGCGGCGTACAGCGCTGCAACACCCGCTTGACTGACCGCGAGACCTTCGCCGGCCCTGGAAGCCCTGGCGCCTGCTCGACGCCGCCGTGGGTTGCAGCGATCAGCGCTCTCGGTCACACCACGGACCCTCGTCCGGCTGGCCGGTGACATCAGGTCGCCAGTTCCTCGACCTCGCCCTCGACGGTCCACCGCTCGCTGATCACCGTCGTTGCCGACACGTGTCGCGCCGCACTTCCCCCTAAGACACCGTTTCTGATGGTGTGCTTTGCGCGATTGTGGCGGCTGTCGCGAAGCATGATGGAAGGGTGAAGATACTCGAGAGGCTCCGGCGGGACCGTTGGGCTTGGCCGACCAGTCCTCCTCCGACCGTTCCTCCCACCGGACCGCCGTCGTTTCACTGCCCGCAGTGCAAAGAGACTGCACCCGCCGGGCTTACTGTCTGCGGCTCGTGCGGCTTCCGCTTGACCGAGGAGGACAGGTGAAGGCGTGCCGAGAGCCTCACTTGGTGAGTCGGCGGTAGCTGATGAGGGCTGCGGCGATACCGACGAAGGCGAGGAAGTGCTCGGGTTTGCGTTCGTAGCGGCGGTGCAGGCGTCGGCAGCCGGCGAGCCAGGACACCGTTCTCTCCACGACCCAACGGTGGCGGCCCAGCCGGGTGGAGGACTCGATGCCCTTGCGGGCGATGCGGTGCCGGATGCCTCGCTTGCGGAGCCATCGGCGCAGGTGGGCGTAGTCGTAGCCCTTGTCGGCATGGAGCTTGGCTGGACGCCGACGGCGCGGACCACTCCGGGAGCGGATGGGCGGGATCCCGCGCACCAGCGGTTCCAGGCCGAGGCTGTCGTGCATATTGGCGCCGGAGATGCCCAGGGACAGAGGTAGTCCATTGCGGTCGGTGATCAGGTGGATTTTCGATCCCGGCTTGCCGCGGTCGGTCGGATTCGGTCCTGTCAGTGGCCCCCTTTTGCGGCCCGGACGCTGACGGAGTCGATCGCGCACCGCGACCAGTCCAGCTCACCGCAAGCGCCGAGTTCATCAAGGACGACGCGGTGCAGCCTGGCCCACACCCGGTCCCGGCTCCACTGGGCGAAACGCCGGTAGACCGTGGGCCAGGCTGGGCCGAACACCGGTGGCAACTGCCGCCAGGTGCAGCCCGAGGTGGCCACAAAGATGACCGCTGCCAGGCATTCACGGTCCCCGGCCCGCCGTCGGCCGCCGCCCTGCGAGCGTATGACCTCCGTCGGCGGGACCACCCGTCGAAACAGCGTCCATAGCTCGTCGGGCACCAACCGCTCCACCAGATCCGCCATGCACGGGTCAACGAGCGATCACGCCATTAGAAACGGTGTCTAAATAGGGACACGGCCAGCTGCAGAAAGCCACTGCCGACCGCGGTTTCCGGCGGCTGGCCAGGCCGACCTGCGTTCCAAGTCCATCCGCCTGACCTCCAATTGATCCCGATGGCTGCCGATATGCGGAACCGCAAAGGCTCTTTCGAGTCGGGACTCGTTCACGCCGTACGCCGGACCACCGTGATCTTCGGTGTCTCCGCTGAAGTGTTTGCCCGATCGGCTCGATCCTTTCGTGCCCGGCGCAGCGCCAGGGCATGGGCGGCTGCTGCTTCGCGTCGGCGCTGGATGTGGGCCACCTCGATAGCGGCCGGCTGGTCGTCCGAGGCGGCCGCCTCCGGGAACGCCCTGGCGCTGAGCTCACGCAGGGCGCGGGTCTGCCTTTCAGCTGCTTGGGCGATGGCCGCGTCGACGTACTGCTCGGGTCGGGCCGCTTGATGCGCAGCGAGCGCGTGGCGGAATCCCTCGGACGCCATCTCCTGGGTCGTCACCGGCACCTTGGGCGTGGCCGTGACCGTGGCCTCGGGGGCGTTCTGCATCGCACGAGGCTCGGTCACGGCGCCGACGGGCAGGACCCGGATCACGCGTACAGCGTCGGTTCCGGCCGCCTGATTCACCGTGGCGACGATGCGGGTGCTGATCAGCCGGAGCTGTGTGGCGTAGGCAGGCGAGTCCGGGCAGAGGTCCAACTGCCCGGTCTCCGGGTGGAAAGCGACCGCCTGCACGTGGTCGGGCAGACGTGGGGAGATGGCGGCCGCGATGTCCGGCCACTGATTCAGCACGCTTCCGCCAGCGGCTGCAAGTTCCCAGGCCCGGTCGGCCATCAGGCCCTGCAGCACGGCGGCGAATCCGGCCGGTTCGCGCCCCTCACGCCGTACGCCTTGCTGTCGGCGGCGGCGAGGAGCGCGATCCGCGATGTCGCCGCGTCTCGTCGCGGCCGCACGGGCTTGATGCAGTGCGATGCGTGCGAGGTCGACGCCGGACAGCTCCGGGGCGTCGTCGGCGGGCTGCCCGCCGGGGGTAGTTGTCTCGGTCATCTGGGGGCCTCCTACCGGCGTCCGATCGTCATGAGCGAGCTACGGGTAGCGCTGGCTAGCTGGCGGGCGCGGCGCACCAGGTCCGTGCCGTAGAGGCGCTCGGCAGCTTCGAGGCCCATGGAATCGACAGCCAGGTCGATCAGGTCTGTCTGGCCCCGCATGAGCTCGTACCGTGCCCGATCCTGCATCTCTTCGACCTGTGGGTCAGCCAGCGCAAGGTCTTCGCAGTGAGCTTGCATTTCGGCGGGTTGGTGCTGGTGGCGGCCGCCGCTCGTCGCCGCGCGAACCTCGGCAAATGCCTGCTCCACGTCGCGCAGCACGGCCAGGTTGGTGGGGGCCTGCCAGTCGCCGTCGAACCGCTCCGTGCGGGCGCGGACCTGCTGGATGTGGTGGTGGCGGGCTGCCTCCTGGGCACAGCGCCACTGTTCGACGGCATAGGCCCGCTTCTCGGGGGTATCCAGGGTCGTCACCGCGTTCGCCAGCAGCACGGCGAGCAAACCGGAGGCCCGACGGACCCGGGCCGCCTCGCCGCGTAGGTGCAGCCAGCCCTTGACCTCGGTGACCGTCCATCCGGCATCAGCCACATCCCGGACCACCCACGCGACCCGAGGCACCGAGCAGCCACGTAGCCAGTCCAGCTCCTGGGTCAGCTCCCGGGCCAGCTGGAACCTGCGTCCGACCTTGTTCATCTTCCGGCGGCCACCGGCCTTGGCCTCGGACTTCTTCAGGATGGACGACTTGCTGGCCCCGCTTGCGAGCTTGCTCTCAGGGGGGAAGGAAGTACCAGCCGCAGAAGACCCAGTAGAGGAACCACCCCCCATTGGGGTGCAACGCGACCCGTCTGAAACAGCCGTCACAGACGTCCCGGATGACTCTTTCCCGGAAGCCTTCACCGAGGCCCTTGAGGACGTCTTCGAGCGCGGCCTGCGCACTTTGCGGCTGGCATTCTTCGCGAGCTTCGCCATCAGCTTCCGGCTCGCATCCGCGATTCCGACCATCACCCGCGTGTACGCCGGCGCGTCCTGATCGGGCTGCCTGGTACGGATCCCCAGCGCCTCGTCGAACTCCACGGGGATCATCCGCGCGAACTCGGACGCCTGCGGCGCTTCGCCCCGTTTCCGCGTGCCCTTCATGATGTAGGCCAGCAGCCCCGTCTCCCGCAGCGCCGCCAGGTGGTACTCCACCATCCGCTCCGACAGACCCGTACGCCGCTGCAGGTAGCTCAGACCCGGGAAGCAGGGGGAAAGCTCGGCCAGCAACTGAGCGACGTACACCGTCGTCGCATTGAACGAGCGCAGCCCAGTGGAGCGGTGCCGCCGCGGCTGGTACAGCCCCGACCCTGCCACCCAGTGCACCGCCTGCATCCAGCTGTACCCGTCCGGCGCGACCCGGCCCGCCGACGACGACAGCCACTGCTCCGTCTCCGGCACCCACAGCTCTGGCAGCACGACGACGTCGACTAGGGGCGATACAGACACGCGTCGGGAAGAGGCCACGGCGGCCTGCGCCGCCACCAAAGTCATCGGGCCACTCCGGCCAGCGCGCGTCGCGCGCTGATGTGCGATCGCGGCGATCCCTGTCCAAGCGGCGAATCGGTGCGGTCAGGGGGAGGCTGTGACGTGATAGACGGCGCAAAGTGCGCCAATCGGGCATGGCTGAGCTGACAAAGGGCAGCACGATGCTGCAACATGTGGCTAGCGCTCCTGTCTCTTTGGGAGGGCACAACGAAGCCCCGTGTGGCGCTTCGTGGTTCTGGCGAACCGAGGATCGAACCGCTCGCAGCCGGCTGGCACCGGGGCGAGCAGCTCCTCCGGCGAGGCCCTGGCAGGCCGAAACCGGAGAGCAGATGGGGCACCGCGCCTAGGTGACTGGCATCACCGGGAGGCCGGGCCCCGGGCGGCTTGAAGTCCCGCTAAGCGGGCGCCGCCAATCGCGACTACGCCATCTCGCCCCCTTCCGGGGCTGAGGTGCGCCCGTGCGCGGATCGGCACGGGAAGACAAAAAGGACACCTTGCCGGAGCGACGTGAGGGTCGCTACTACGGCGGGTGCCGTGGTGCGTGCATGCGGGTGGGTACGGGTACCCTGCTGCATGTCGATCACCTTGCTCGCTGAAGGGAAGGGTGGTCGGCTGGCCACGGGACTCCCATCACAAAGTCCCCGGCCTGCCCCCTCGACTTGCCTAAGGTCCTGGGGGCCTTCTTTTTCTTTTGGATCAAGCTCGGGGACACGATACTCCCCTGGCTCCACCTGGGTTACGGCTGGGGAAGACGTGTCGTCAGGGCCACCCGGCCCTCCGGTCATCGAAGCTCGTACACCTGAGTTCACTCGAAAAGGGGCAGGTGGTAGGGAGGCCGTTGACACCAGGCCTTCCGAGACGGCCACCTGCGGTCGATGACGCGCAATCGAGTGCCTCTTACGCTGCAGCAAAGGAGATGTCACGCCGCCACCTGTTTCCGTGCATCGGCCATCAGTTGGAGAAGCGGCTTGCGCAGTCCTGGTGCCACGGCGATGGTCGCTGCGGACAGCAGGTCGTGGTTCCGGCCGTATGCATCCAAAACGAGTGCTCCCGCCTCGCGGGCGATGGCCGTGCCGGCAGCCATGTCCCAAGGGTGGTTGCTGAGCGCGATGCTGCCGTCCAACCGTCCAGAGGCGACCCATGCCAGGTCGATCGCGGCAGAGCCGAGCATCCGGACTCGCAAGGCACGTCCAGCAAGGAGCTGGGTGATTGCGAAGCGGAGCTCGTTGCGCTTCTGAGCGTGCGCACCCACGGCGTAGTCTCCGATCGCGATCACCGCCTGGGACAACTCTTCGCGTCGACTTGGGGTGAGGCGCTGTTTGTCAGCATGTGCGCCGAGCCCTCGCGCCGCCTTGAACCGCTGGCCCAGAAACGGCAGGTCGATCACGCCGAGCACAGACGACTCGCCCGACACAAGCCCTAGAGAAACCGCGCACAGAGGGATGCCGTTCACAAGGTTGGCTGTGCCATCCACCGGATCCAGGGCCCACGTGAGCTGTCGAGGCGGTGTAACAGAGCCCCGCTCTTCACCGAGAAAGCCCAGTTCAGGCGTTTCGCGGGACAGGAAGTCGCGAAGATCCTGCTCCACCGCCAAGTCGATGTCCGAAACCATGTCTCGGTCCCCCTTGGGCCTGACCTCCCCGATGGCCATCCGGGTGACCAGGGAAGAGGCCCGGTCCACCGCGGCCGAGGCGATCTCAAGAAGGGCACCCAGGTCGCTCACGCAGGCTCACGCCTTTCCCACATGGCAGAGAACACCTGCTCGAACGAGGAGTACAGACCGCCGGTAGGACGGCGCCTGCGGATCACGAATGTTGGCGAATCAACACCGCGGGCCTGCGGCAGGTACGTCTGAGCCACACACAACTCGGCATCGATGAGTAGCAGGTTGAAGCGGATTGGCTCGTCATAGACG
Organism: Streptomyces sp. NPDC001443; assembly: GCF_053597355.1. Lineage (NCBI taxonomy): Bacteria > Bacillati > Actinomycetota > Actinomycetes > Kitasatosporales > Streptomycetaceae > Streptomyces > Streptomyces sp. NPDC001443. The sequence continues at coordinate 24,665 of NZ_JBSFIA010000049.1, read as the reverse complement.
CCAATTTCAATACGCCCTTGAGCTTCCGGCGATAGGCGTGCTGCAACGTGCTCGCGCAGAATCATGAGGTTCATCGCCGTCAGATCGGACAGCCTGTTCTCTGAATACCCCTCCTCCTGTTCCCGCTCTCGTATGAAGTGACCGTACGGCTTGAGGAATAGGCAGCGCAGTGTGGTTCCTTGCTCAATGAGCTCTCGAAGCCGAACGTCTGAGTAGGTCTGGCACAGCATGTTGAGAGAGAGCCCACACGCGCGAATCTCCTTGGCACCCTCAAGGAGATCGGAAACTGGCAACTTTGCCTGGAACTCCGACCGGGTCGAGTACACAGCTTCCAGGTCGACGAACCGGTCTCCCATAACCTGTGCCGCAGCATCGAATGCCTGACGGTTACTGAGATCGGGCGGGCTCTGGCGGACGATCAGTTCGCATGCAACGAGCACGTCTCCCGGGGGTGTCGCGTTCTGTTCCCAGGCCCTTACCAGCCCAGCACCGACCGGCCAGCCGAGGAGGCTCTCAAGGAGCGCTGCGAACTCCTCCTCAGTCATGCTGCGGGCAGATCGCGCGGCAGCTACCTGGTTTCTTGCGACTTCTCCCAGGTCTAAGCGATTGGGACCAGAGCCGAACATGGAGATGACGGTCGCCTCTTGACCAGTTGTCATTGGAATTCCTCCTAGCCTCAGGCGCCGTTGGTCTTCCGGGTACGACCAGCCTCGTTCGGCGGCTCCACGTCTCGCGGGTAGGGCTGGCCCAGCCGGCCGTACAAGTCCATGAGGCGTGACTGAAGGAGATCGACCGAACGCTGGAGGGCGCCAACTTCACTCCGCAGCGCCTCGAGGGCACGGGTATCCGGCGCCTGCAGGCTATCGATCTGGGACCGAACCTCCGCCAGGCCTTGAGCCAACCCCTCCAGCGTGAACTGTTCTTCGCGGACCTCATCGGGTTTGGCAAGCACGAACACGGCCTTGCCTGGCTGTCCCACCAGCACACCCTCTTGAGTCAACTCCCTGACCGCGCGACGGATCACAGTGCTCGATACGCCGTACTGGGCCGAGAGCGTGGCTGTGGAAGGGATCGGCTGACCTACCTCGAGCCGCTCGCTGGAGATCTGCTCAAGGAGATCATCCATGACTCTCCGGTACTCCGGCCGCCCGACTTTCTCTGCCACAGACTCTCCCATGCCCTTGTGCACCATGTTGTACAAGCCGCCCCTAGTCCAGCACATCGGTGGCAGGGGGAGAAGCAGGGCGTCGGATCCAGTCATGTGGGGCCACCTCCTTGACAACCATATACACATGGCTCAGCTTTGTGTATATGGTTGCAGTCATGCAGCCGAGCGTCATCCAGCAGACAACCGGTCATGCCGAGAGGACCGAAACCATGCAGACCCCCGACGCCTTCCGAGCCGCGCACGGTGACGTCACCACCTGGTCCAGCGCCGACATCGAGAGCTACGAGCACGCACTGGAGGCCGCGAGCCCGGCCTACGCCGAGGCCATCTCCTCCGGCCGCTTCGTCCTTGGCCGCAACGTCGCCGGTGGCGAGGTGGTCATCGAGCTCGGCACTGCGGAGGACCTGGCCCAGCACTTCAACGCCGGCCCGATGCAGCCGCTCCTCGGGGGCACGACGCGTAGCGGCAAGACCAGCTACGCCGCGGTCCTGCAGCAGATGCAGCGCACCGCCGGCTGACTCCGCGTCCCTTCGATCAGGACCGCCCCCTGGGTGGTTGCGGTCCTGGTGGTGGGGAGCCGGTGACGGCATCCCAGTTTGTACGACCAGCAGTCGCCACCTTCGGTGGTACCCGGAGTTTGTGAGAGGCAGCTTCAACTCCTCTCCGAGGCACTTTCAACTCCTCCGGGCCCGTGGCTGCTGTGTGCATGTCGCAGCGCAGATGCGCTGTCCGTCCGTCGGGGCGCCGGTTCGCCGTGCGGCCTGACGGGCGGAGAGAGCACCCGCGACGCACTCCCTTGTCACTCCGTACTGAAGGAGTCCCCCATGCCTCCCACGTCTGAAATGCCCTTGGCTCGCAAGCGGGCCAAGCGGATCCGCACGCGGCGCGTCAACGACCAGACCGTTCTCAAGATTTCGACTCTGCACGCCAACGACATCGACCTGTTCCCCGGTGCGGAGAGCCTGATCTGCCCGGATTGTGACACCTGGGTTCCCATCACGGGCGTCGGGTGCCGCCGCCCGAAACTGGTTCCGCATCACACCGAGCGCGCTAGTACCCCCAACGCGCGGCGCTGCGAGAACGGCAGTCTCCGGTTAGTGGAGTTGGACTTGACGCTGGGCGAGTGGCAGCACCGCCTGGGAGAAGGCATTACGGACGCCGCGTCCCGGCGCCGTACCCCGGTGCGGCGCAAGCCGACGACGCCGCCGGTTCCGGCGACCACGCAGGTGGTGCCGACGCCGATCAGTGCGGACATGGTTCGCCGGGCCTTCCGCGCCCACCAAGCCGCGTGCAACGCCTGCCAGGGCACGGCCACTGACTGCGACGGCAACGTCCTGGCCTGCCGCGACGGGCTGCGCTTGGCCAGCACCTACCTGCGGCTGCTGCGGCAGGAGCCCGAACGCCGCGCGCTGCGGGCGTTCTTCGAGCAGGAGCGGGAGCGGTTCGACCGCGACTACGAGAAGCGGTCCGCGCGTGGCCGGGTCGCCGACTGGGCGGCACAGCAGAAGGCCACCACCGGTTCCGAGCAACTCGCCAAGCGCTCCGGCACGGCGGTTGAAGAGCAGAACAACCAGGCTAGGCGGTGCCGGCCGGGAACGGTGTCCGACGTCCGCGGCCCCGATCTTCCGCTGAAGAAGCCGGCCGCCTGAACCTGCAACCTCGCGACGAACGACCACGGCCGCCGCCCTCCCGGCAAGGAGGGCGGTGGCCGTGGCTGCTCGTACGACAGCCGACCGAAAAAGCGAACGCCCCCGGTGGCCGCCGGGGGCGTTTCGAACGGACCTACCTGGAGGCCCTGTTGCTCACCATCAGCATGCCACACCAGCCCACCGCGCCCGCCTCCGCGGGCGACCCGAAGATCCTCGAAGGCCTCCGCAGGGTTGTCGAGGACCAGATCGGCCCCCGCGCCAAGGGCACGATCTACCAGAACATCGACGGCGCCTTCGAAGTGCTCGCCGTGATCCGCGACCCGCAGCAGGCCCGTGAGCTGCTGAAGCGCCGCTGCGCCCAGTGGGCGGTGATCATTCGCGACGTGCTGCGCCCGGACGGTGAGCCGTTCCCGGTCGGCAGTGTCTGGACGGACTCGGACCACCTGGTCCTCCGAGAGGCTGGCGCGGACGGAGGCACGAAGTAATGGACTGGCGATTCGGCGCACAGTGCGCCAACGAGGACCCGGAACTGTTCTTCCCCATCGGCAACGCCGGCCCGGCCCTGCTGCAGATCGAGGAGGCCAAGGCCGTCTGCCGCCGCTGCCCGGTCATGGACCAATGCCTGCAGTGGGCGCTGGAGTCCGGCCAGGACTCGGGTGTATGGGGCGGCCTCTCGGAGGACGAGCGCCGTGCGATGAAGCGGCGAGCCGCCCGTAACCGCGCCCGCAAGGCCTCCTGACTCGTTCTGCCCGCCACGACGATCGCCCGCGGTCGCCCCCACCCGCGAACTCCGCTGGGTGGGGACGGCCGCGGCTGCTCGTACTGGCAGCCGATAAGGCGACAGCCCCAGGGATTGCGCCCCCGGGGCTGTCCAAGGACCTGTTGGGAGGCCCTGTGATCACCATGATGGCATCCGCGCGGTTATTCGGCGGACTGATCGACGACTTGGACCGCGAGGACAACGAACGCGGTCCCGAGCCTGACAAGACGGAAGGATTGCACCTTCGCGTCGTCATCCCGCTGGTAGCCCCGGCTCACCGGCTCTCGCCCCACGGCAGCGGCGGGATGCAGTGCGACACCTGCGGCGGCTGGTTCGGCGTCACCTTCTGGACGTGCCAGGCCTGCGCGGCGACCAGCGCATTGGCGAGGCTGGTTCACGCGCAAGACCGCCCGCCGCTGCCGATGCGGCCGACGCCGCATGAGCGGGATGGCCGGCAGCAGCCCGCAGCGCCGGCCCGCCCGCACACACGTCGCACGGCACTGACCACGTGCCAGTGACCGGCAAGGACGACCTGTACGAGCGGTACATGGCCGCCGACCGGGCGCTTCGCGAACACGCCGCCACCTGTACCGCCTGCACCCCCGCCTCCCGCTGTACGGCCGGGGCCGCGCTGTTCGAGACGTTCAGCCAGCAGCAGGACGCCTACCTGCGGCAGCAGCGCTCGAAGCGCTCCGGCTGACGCCGCACCTTCCGCGGGCCTGAAGCCCGTCAACTCCCTTCCACCCCCTCGACGTGAGGAGATTCGTTATGTCCGAAAACTTCCAGGACCGCATGTTCATGGGCAGTGAGTCCGTCTACGCCGCCATCGAGCGAGGCGAGGTCCAGGACGTGGAGGCAGCCCTGATGGAGGTGCAGGCCCAGGCCTCCGACGAGGACTGAGCTGCCGAGTCGCAACTCCGCCTGGTCTTCCCCGAGTTGCCTGTCGCCCCCGCCCAGTTGGCGGGGACGGCGGGGAGCGCCGGGGCCTCCCCCTGCCCCTGCCTCCACCCAGGCCCGGCGCGACCACTCCCCCCGCGCCGGGCCCGGACCCCGCCCTCCCGTTCCGACGACGAAGGAGTTGTTCATGACCGAGCCCAGTCCCCCGGACGACAACCACGACCAGGAGCAAGAGCGGCTGCCCGTTCAGGCCGACGACAGCACCACGGTGGACCACGACAGCGCCGACGCCGCCGACAAGAAGTCCCTGCCGCTCGGCACGGGCGAGAAGTGGCTGATGGGCCTGGGCATTCTGCTCGCCACCGGCGTCTCCGGGCTTGGCTTGGTCTCCTCCTACAGCGCCGTGGAGGACAAGGCAGCCACCCCGATCGCCGAGGGCGGCTGGCAGTTCGAGTTCCCGTGGATGCTGCCCATCGGCATCGACCTGTCCATCCTCGGCTTCTCTCTGGCGAACCTGCTGCTGATCCGGTTCGACAAGCCGCTCGGCTGGGTCAAGTGGGTGCCGCGCCTGGGCACCGCCGCCACCATCTACCTCAACTGGGAGTCAGCGGTCTCGCTGCCGGCCCAGCTCGGCCACGCCGTGCTCGCCTCGCTGTGGGTGGTCTTCTCCGAGATCTTCGCCCACCTGTACGCGGCGCACATCGGTGAGGCCAAGGGCCGCCCGGCGATGGACGGTGTCCGTCTGTCCCGCTGGTTCCTCTCCCCATACGCGACCGCCCGCATCTCTCGGCAGATGAAGCTGTGGGAGATCACCTCCTACGAGGACGCCCTCCGGCTCGACAAGGAGCGGATGGTCTACCGGCAGATGCTCCGCAAGCGCTACGGCCGCAAATGGCGGCGGACCGCCTCTTCGGATGAACTTCTGCCGATCAAGCTCGCCGACTTCGGGCTTTCGGTCGAGGAGGCCCTCGAAGTCCCCGAAGCCGAGACCGAGAAGGAACGCCTTCGGGCCGAGCGGGCCCGCTTTCGGGAAGCCGAAAGCGCCCTTCGCCAAGTCGAAACGGAAGCTCGAATCCGCGCCGCGAAGCTGGACGCGGAGGCCGAGGCAATCCGCGCCGAAGGCCGCCTGGAGATCGCCCGCACCGAGGCCAAGAACGCCGCCACGATCGAGCTTCGCAAGGCCGAAGAAGAGCTTCGGCTGCGCTCCGCGCGCGCCGAGGCAGAGGTCGTCAAGCTCCAGGCGGACACCGACGCGGAGATCCACCGCACTCGCCGCGAGCAGGAAGAGGCCCAGCTCAGCTGGGACGCGGAGCGGCGGCGGATGGAACTGACCACGCAGGCCGAGGAGACCGCGGAGATCGCCGAAGCCCGCGCCCGCCAGGCGCAGGCCGACCAGGTGACCCAGGAGGCGGAAGCCGCCACCGAGAAGGCCGCCGCCGAAGCCGCCGAAAGCAGGCGCGCGGCTGCCGAAAGCAACCGACTACGCCTCGAAGAAGAGGCGAAGGAGATGGAAGCGGAAGCCGCCCAGGCCGCTGCCGGGCGCCGCATCGCCGAGGACCGAGAGGCGACGGCTCAAGCCGAGGCGAAAGCCGCGGAGCTCGAAGCCGAAGCCCGCATGACGCCGGTCGAAAGGGACGCCCGCAAGGTCGCGGAGCTGATCCGCGAGCACGGCGACGACAACCTGACGCTGGAGCAGATCGGCGAGTACCTCGGGGTTTCGGTGACCACCGCCCATGACCGCCGCAAGCGCGCCCGCCGGATCCTCGGCATCGCCGACGCGGCCTAACCCGGTACCTCCACCGATCGAGAGGAGCCGACGGTGAACACCGTCCTGTACGTGGTCAGCACGCTGGCCGTGGCCGCAGCCCTCCTGGGCATCCCGGCCACCCTCGCATTCCTCGCCCACGCCCGGACCGCACACGACCACGGGCCGGGCTGCTGGTGGTGCCACCCGCACTTCCCGCACCGGCGGAACGCCCGCTGACCTGCGAAGACGATCCGCTTCGACGGTTCCACCGGCCCCCGAGCTGCTGTTGACAACTCGGGGACGCGGTGAAGGCGCCGAAGCGCCTGCACCAACCCTGCCACGAACCCGCCCCGGAAGGAGACAAAACCGCAGGTGAGCGACATCAAACCCGCCCCCTGGAACAACCCCCCGCAGCGCAAGAAACCGCTGCGGCGCAAGCGGGCCGAGAAGCAGGCCAGGCAGGCCGAGCGCTGGGGCCGGCGCTTGGAGGAAGCCCGCCAGGAGGGGCCGGACGCGGTCGCCGCGGTCACCTTCGACCGCCTCCGCAGCGTCCTCGACAAGCTCCCCCAGGAGCCACGGGACCGCGCGTACGAGGCCGTCGCGGCCGCCCTCGAGAACATCCGCGAGACGCACGCACAGTGACCGACCGGCTGTGACACGAGCTGTTACAGGCCCTGTGACAAGCCGCTGTAACAGCGGAAACAAACCCCACCCGTGCGGCCGCGCGCACTCGCGCGCACAGGCGCGCCTATGCGCGCGCGAGAGTACGACGCTCCGTAATACCCCGTCAAATCCCCACCGAGTCCCGGAAGGACGACCTTTCCATGATCGACGCCGCTGTGAGCTCCGCCGCCGGCGGGGCCTGCGCCGGGTCCGCCGCTCTCCTGTACTACGCGGAGAAGCTGCCCGGCCTCAACAAGATCACCAACAAGCTGCACACCGACCGCGCCCAGGCGCTCCTGATCGCCACCGCTTCGGCGGCCATGGTCGCCACCCCGGCCGGCCACTGGTGGAACGAGACCGTCAACAGCGTCAACACTTGGGCGACCAGCTCGATCGGCGAGTGGACCGGCCTGATCGTCACGGGCTTCCCCGCCCTGGCCGTGACCTTCGTGTTCGTCAACGACCTGGTCACCCGCAAGGTGGAGATGCGCACCCGGATCCTGGGCGCCATCCTGCCGGTGCTCGCCTCCACGATCCCCGGCCCCATCGGCGAGTTCATCCAGTCCTCCCTGGCCTGGGTCGTCACGACCGTCGGCCGCCTGGTCGCCGGCGCCTTCGGCCTGGCCTGAACAGGGAGGTAACTGAGTCGTGTTCGAACTGCTGCTGCTGGTCGCCATCGCCTACGCCGGAGCCCGCGGCGTGGAGAAGGTGACCGGCACCGAAAACCGCCGCTACGACACCCCCGAGTCTCGCAAGACCGTCGAGAAGGTCGCCGCCAGCGGCTCGACGGACGGCAAGACCACCACGGTGGTCAAGTCGCCCAGCCCGACCGAGCCGGGCGGCACCTTCAGTTCCCGGGCGCCGCGCAGCGCCAAGGTCGGCGGCAAGGCGGCCTACCCGCTCGCGGTCATCACCGAGACCGGCTCCACCATGTGGAAGGCCGTCGGCGAGGGCTACCGCGAGCGGTGGCCGGAGATCCGCGAGGAGCACCGCCGCAAGATGCAGGTGAAGGCGGAGGAGCGCCGGCGGAAGAAGGAAGAGCTCGAGGCGAAGAAGAAGGCGGAGGAGGCGAAGGCGAAGGCCGGCCCCCCGCCGCCGTACCCGCCGAAGCCAGCCGAGCCGCCGAAGACCGTCGACCCGGGCGCGAAAGCTGACGATCCGGACGCGAAGGAAGAGCCGGAGGAGGCCAAAGACGCCCCAGCGACTGGCGAAGACGGCACCGGCATCCCGAACCTGCCCGGCGGCCCCTACATCGACCTCAACGCCGCTCTCGAAGAAGCGATCAAGGAGCGGAAGGAGGCGGAGGCGAAGGCCGAAGCGGCGAAGAAGGAAGCCGAGCAAGCCCGCGACCAGGCCGCCAGGGACAAGGTCCTCGCCGCGCAGAAAGAAGCCCGCGAGGCGAAGGAGCGCGAGGAGAAGGCCGAGGAGCGCGCCCGCGCCGCCGAAGCCAAGGCCTCCGAGCCCAAGCCCGCCGACACCGAACCCGATTCCCCCGCTGGTCGCCGCCACCTGAGCGTGGTGCCCGACCCCGCACAGAACGGAGACTTCATGTCCTCACCCGCCTCGGTCATCCCGGAGATCCGCACCCTGGACGGGCTGATGAACGCGCTCACCCTCACGAAGGCGATGTGCGAGATGCGCTCGGAGGAGGCCATCGCGATCGCCGCCGACGACAAGGCCCTCTCCGATCGGCTGGACCAGATCGAAGCGGAGCTGGCCGAGCTGGAGGTCGACGACAAGACCCGCGCCGAGATCGACGAGCTGCGCGACTCCATCCACGCGCAGTCCCAGGCTGCCGCCGCGTACGGGGTCGCAGCCAAGGACGCCGGCGACTTCGCCGTGGCCGCCGCGGCCGCCGCCTACAAGTCCCACGGCGGCATCGCCGAGGCCGTCCAGTCCTCCCCGGTTGAGCAGGCCGCCCAGGCCGGCTACTACGACCGGTGACAGAGCCCCGGCGGGTCGAACCGTACGTGTGGGAGTACAAGGACGAGCACGGCATCCGCCGGCAGGTCAACGTCCACTACACGCGGATCGGCACCACCGTCATCTACGACCCCCGCCACCCCGGCGACCAACTGCCGTGGTTCGACGCGGACTACGAGCGTGAGAGCGACCGGGGCCGCTGGGAGGACAGCGACATCGTCACTCTCGGCTCCCCCGACGACCCCGGCTACGGGCTGATCGAACCGGACGAAGACATCGACGCCCCCGAGGACTTCTCCGGCGTCGACGAGGACGTCGCCCCGGGCCTCAGCCCCGAACAGGAAGGAACCCGCCCTATGGCGATCACGACGATCGGTGACGTTGTCAACCACCGCGCCCTGCTCAACGCCCTCAACACCATCCGAGCCGAGGTCGAGTCGCGGCAGGAGGACGTCAACAACCTCGCCGCCTGGTCCGCCGAGATGACCGAGCGGATGGCTGGCATCGCGGAGGAACTCAAGGCGCTCAAGGTCGACAACTTTACCGTCGGCAACATCAACATGCTCAGCGACCTGATCGCCGGGCAGAAGACGGCCGCCGACGCGTACAAGAACGCCACCGACATCTCCGTCAACCAGGCCGAGACCGCCGCGCGCACCGCGCACCGCAACCACGGCCGCATCCAGGACGCCGTCGACGATGCCGACGTCCCGATGGCGCAGAACACCTTCTACAACGCCGACTAAGGCGCGCCTCCTTCACCTTGCAACCCCCTGGCACCGGGCCCGCAACTGGCGGGCCCGGCCCCTGTGTTGCCCAGACGCCCCCGACCCGCACGCTTCACCGGCGCGGTTCGGAGGCGGTGGGGAGCACCGGGCCCCGCCCCCGTCCTTAACGCCCCGAGCATGAAGGGAAACCCGCCGTGCGCGCCCCGAAGAACCCCACCCCCCAGTACGTCGACCTCGCCGCCTTCGTCGCCGCGCAGACCAACCAGAACCTGGCCAAGGCGGCGACCGGCAAGAAGCAGTCCCGCACCCTCCAGCAGTGGGCGCTCGACAACCGTGGCCGCCTCACCCTCGCCTCCCTGGCCGCCAACATGGGTCCGGCCGGCGAAGTGCTGTCCGCCACCCCTGACGGCTGGAAGACCGCCCTCACCCTCGGCTTCGCCGGGGCCGCGGCGGCCGGCGCCTGGGGCTGGGTGCCCGGCCTGGTCAAGTGGAAGGGCGAGTGGCGGCCCGCCCGCACCCTGCCCTGCGACACCGACCGCTACATCGGGCTGTCCATGCCGGTCACCGGCTCCACCCTGCTCACCATCATGGCGAGCGTCGGCGGACCCGAGTGGGGAGAGAACCCCTGGTGGGGTGCCTCGCTGGCCTGGTCGCTTGGCTACGGTGCCTGGGCCTGGCGCCGCTGGGGACGACGCCCTGCGGCGAAGGCCCCCGAGCTCACCCGGCAGATGCTGGACTGGATGGAGTACGCCGCCGTCACCGACGGCCCGTACCCCAAGAGCAAGCTCATCTCACCGCTCGCCCTGCCGAAGGGCGGCTGGTCGTCGGAGATCCTCCTGCCGAGGAACAAGACGTTCGAGATCCGGCTGGTGGAGACCGCGTCCGCGCTCGACATCGACGACCTCGACCTGATCGCGATGGAGCGGCTCGGCCCCCGCCGCGGCCGCATCAGCGTGTTCACCGAGAACCCGCTCAAGAAGGGCACCCTCTTCGGCCCCCAGCACGTCCTGGACCCGGAGACCGGACTCGCCCCGATCGGCATCTACTACGACGGCGAAGAGGCCCACTACCGGTTCTTCCTGCCGGGCTCCGGCGCCGTGCACTCCTTCGTCACCGGCACCACCGGCTCCGGCAAGTCCCGCCTGCTGGACGGTCTGCTCGGCATCGAACGGCGCAGCCCGCTGGTGTGCTCGATCGTCATCGACCCGCAGGCCGGCCTGTCCCTGCCGGACTGGCCCGACGGCGTCGCCGTGTTCGCCCCCGGCAATGCGTTCGGCACCGTCGTCCTGCGCGCCGTCCACGCCCTGATGAAGGAGCGCGGCCAGCGCTACAACCGCATGAAGTGGGTCGACGAAAAGGGCCGCACCCGCGTCGGCCGTGCCTTCTTCGTGCCCGGCGACCCGGACCCGCTCATCTCCATCACCCTCGACGAGGCGCACGACCTGCTCAACGACCCCGAGTACGGAGAGGAAGCCGTAAAGATCATCGGTGACCTCGCGAAGGAAGCCCGGAAGGTCGGCATCAAGTTCCGCCTCGCCAACCAGTCGCCCAACGCCTCGGAGTTGGGCGGCGAGACCCTGATCCGCGACCTGCTGCAGGGCGGCAACAACGCCGTCCTGCGCTCCGGTTCGTCCGCGACCGGCAAGCGGGCCGTCGGCACCGCCCTCGCCGGCGTCGACCCGGGCGCCATCCCGAAGGAGTTCAACGACGGCACCGGCACCGGCGGCCTCGGCTACCTCGCCGGACCCGACAACCGGGCCGCGATGTGGCGAGCCCCGTACGTCGAGGACCCCTTCGGCCTGGCCCACGAGGGCGAAACCACCGGCATCGAGCAGGCCAGCATCGACGCCCTGCCGATCATCCAGCACATCCTCGACGAGCACGCCCTGATGCTCGCCCTGCGCAACGCCGGCGAGCAGTACACCTACGACCCCGAGCGGTTCACCGGCACCGCGCCGTCCCCGGCGAAGAAGCCCGCCAGGACGCCGGTGCCCGCCGTGGCCATGGAGAAGGTGCCGGACGCCGTCGAGCCCGACGGGCCGACGATGTCCGACACCACCCGGCAGATCGTCGCCTTCCTCCACAAGCACGGCAAGCCCGCAGCCCCGGCGATCATCTCCAAGTCGCTGGGCGTGCCCGGCCCCCGGGTGCGTACCGCGCTGAACCGCATGAAGGACGACCCGAATGTGCCCGTCACCAACCTCGGGCATGGCGCCTGGGTCCACACCGACCACGCCGACTACATGGCCGTCGCCTGATCCCTCTCGTGAAGGAGGAACCACGTGTCCAGTACCGACCTCAGCCCGCTCCCGCTCCTGGCCGCGGCCACCGATCTGGTCCGCCGACGGGCCGCCCACCTGGGCACAGAGGCCGCCCCGGCCGGGCCGGTCACCGTCGTCCTGGACGAGGCCGCCGACCTCGTCCAGGACCCGGCCGCCCGCGACCTGCTGACCGAACTCCTGACCGTCGGCCGAGCCGTCGGCGTCCACGTCCAGGCCCGCTCCCGGCTCCCCCGCCAGTACGCCACGCTCACGGAGCTGGAGGGCGCCGTAAGCCGCGGCGAGCGGTAGTCACCACCCGCCCCCAGTCACCGAGGCCGGCCCCTTCTCCCCCGAGGGGCCGGCCTCGGCCGTGCCCGACTCCCCTGGAGCGCCCGATGAACACCGAGCAGTACCTGGTCGACCAGGAAGTCGGCCCTAACTCCCCCACCGTGCCCACCGCCATATGGCAGCCCGCCCCGCAGCACTACTCCGTCGTGGAGACCGTCCCACCGCACTGGCAGGCAGTGCAGCAGGCCCCGGAGCTGACCCTCTACAAGGTGCCCGTTCCCGGCGCCGTCCAGGTCCAGCTGCCCGATGGCCGGATCGCCTGGGGCCGCCCCGTCGAACACCGCTTGGACCCCATCCCCGTCGACATCACCCCGCGCCAGCCGATGCCGTCCTGGGCCAAGGGAATAGGCCTCACCTCCGGCAGCCTCACCATCCTCGCCCTCGGAGGGGCCCTCGCCCTGCGCATCGCCAACCCGGCCATGGGAGGCCTCGTGGACCTGCTCGACACCCTGTGGAAGGTCGGCCTCACCCTCGTCGTGATCGTGTTCGGCGCCGCCGTCATCGCCCGCGCCCTGTTCGCCAAGGCCACCGCCCACATGGGAGGCGACACCGGCTCCGGAACGGACAGCGGACAGACGGTGATCTTCGCCCCGCAGATCGACACCGGCGGCAACCGGCTCATCGGTCGCAGCGGCGACGTGAACATCCAGGTCGGCGACCGCAACCGCAACAAGCAGTAACCGGCGCTCAGTTCGTCCTGCCGACCTGTCTGGTCCTCGGCCCGCCCGCACCGGCGTCCCCGAGGTCCGGCCAGGCCGACCGGCCTGCCCGCACTCCCTTCCCACTTCGTCCTCGCCAAGAAGCGATCCCTCATAACCAAGCAGCAGACCGGCCCCGTCTTCACCCTCCAGCTGGCCGCCCCCGCCAAGCCCAGCTGGTGGCAGGCCAACCGTCACAAGGCTTTCGCTGTCGCCGCGCTGATCATCGGCTTTCTGATCGGCCAGCACAGCACCAACGCCCCGGCCGCCACCAAGACGCCGCCCGCGCACACGGCCGTCAGCACCACCCCGTCCGCACGGTGATCCGGACCACCCGTCCGGCCCTCGACCCGACCACCGCACGCGGCGGGGCGAGGACCGGTCAGGCCGCCCGGCCCCCTCAACCCGCCCGCAAGGAGCCCTCGTTGACCACCGCGTCCGCCCCCGCCGAGATCCGGTACTGCCAGCACGCGGCCAGAGTCGTCCGCGTCGAAGCCCCCGTCGTCACCGAGATGGTTGCCGCCATGGCCCACCTGGACCAGGCACTCGAAGCCGACCCTCACGACAGCACCACGTACTACGCGCCCCGCGGCCAGGAGCACCTCGTGGGTGACTGGATCCGCGCCAACGCCGAGCGGATCCGCACGCAGCTGGACGCCCTCGTCACCCGGTACACCGACCCCGGCAGCGGCCTGATCAGCCAGGTCTCGGACCAGGCTGGCACGTGGACCAACTCGGCCACCGGCCGCACCTACGACCTGGCCGCCGACTACGTGCCCGCCGACGACGCCCGCCGCCGCCCCGGCATCGTGTGGCGTTACCGCGGCATGCACGCCGCCAGCGGTGCCCCGATCCTCCACCCCCACCAGTTGCCCGACCGCACCCCGTGCGCTGGCCCCTGCTGGCCCGTCGATACCGTGACTACCCTCCCCACCGGGCAGGCACTTGATGGCTGAGGCCACCGCGCGTCTGCCCCGCTGCCCCGACTGCGGCGTCGCCGCCGGCGAACTCCACGGCGACGGCTGCGACACCGCGCACTGTCCCGACACCGGCCGCCAACGCCTGATGTGCGAGCACGACGGGGCATGCGAGAGCCGCTGGAGCGGCACCTTCGTCGGCGCTGCCGAATGCCGCGCGTGGGACTGGTGGCTCACCGAACAGCCCGGCCTCGGCCTGGTGCCGTGCTCGCCCGGCACCGAGGGCGCCATCGGGGACTACAACCGGCTGCTCACCCACGCCTGTTGGGACGCCGACGAACAGCGCTACCTCCGCACCGACACGGCCAACCCGACCATCCCCTGACCCCGGCCCGCCCGCCTGGCCCCCGGCGCCCCGCGCCTTCGCGGTGGCTCCGGGGACCGGCCAGGCCGACCGGCCCTGCCAGCACTCACCGAAGCGACCCCGCCGACCCGAGAGGCGACACGACATGAGCGTCACCCCGTTCCCCGACACCCACGCCGAGCGCGAGCAGGAGCCCTCCGCCCGCGCCCGGGCCTCCACCTGGTGGAGGCAGTTCAGCGGCACACACGGCTGGCTCGGCCTGCGCCTGCACGAACTGCGGATGGCCCCCACCCACGGCTGGAAGCTCATGGCCGGATGGATCAAGACCAGCATCATTATGGCCGCCGTCCTCGCCGCACTCTTCTCGATGTACGGCATCGGCACCACCGTGATCGACATGGCGCGCGCTCTGCCCTGGTCCACCCCGACCAGCGACGACCACACCGGCCTGCTCGCCACCATCGACCAGCCGGTCCGCTCCTACCTCGCCACCCACACCCAGACGCTGCCGATCACCGCCACCACCGCGTACGGCACCTGGCAGGCCGTCGGCGTCGTTGCCTTCCTCCTCGGGTACCTCCGCAACATCCCGGCCCGCCTCACCTGGACCGCATGGGGCGCGGCCACCGTGACCATGGTGTGGATCGCCACCCCCGAGCCGGGGCGCCAGGTCGCCGCCGGCATCGCCGTCCTCACCTGGACCGCCCTGTCCCTCCTCGCCCTGCGGGGCATCAGCTTCACCCGGCGCGTGGTGGTCGACGTCCACGTCGACGTAGAGGCTCCCGAGGTGCGCGCCGAGATCCACGTGCCGCCGACCCTCACCCCGTACAAGCCGTACGACCCCACCCAGCAGCCGCCGTCGCTGAACTGACCCTGACCGCTGCCCGTCCGGCCCGCGCTCCCGCGCGCGGACCGGGTCGAGAACGGCCAGGTGGGCAACGCCCGGACATGGCGGTGCGCCGCACGGATTGTCACCATGCGGCGCACCTCGTACGTGTCGCCCTAGTGCTGCTCAGCAGAGGCGGACTCGAGCGCGGGCGGCGGGATCGGGGCGGTGTCATACCCCTCGGCCGCCAGCTTGGCCAGGAACGGGCGGCCGAACGCAGGTTGATCCTTGCCGTAGCGCGGGGTGCCAGCGCGCTCGTCCTGCTGCTCGACTACGGCTGCTGCGAAGCGGTCCTTGTACCAAGTGATGACCGTCTGTGCTGCATCAACCTCGCCCCACCACGGCTTCTTCTTGGAGTGCTCTTCGAACCTCCGCTCGGGGCTGACAGACATGCCCACGTAGAGCAGCGTCCCCTCGGAGTCGAATAAGCGATAGACGGCTGTTGCCCTGCTGCCCATGACTTCCTCTCCCGGATGTTTCGTCGGTCGACACTGCCTACTTGCTGCTCTTGGGGCCGGGCCTCGCGGGCTCGATGCCGTTCTCTCGGGCGATCCGTCGAACGTAGGCCGCGGTGAACGGAGATCGCTCCGTCACATCGGTTGGCCGCATCCCGCCCTTCAGTGCCGCAACTACAGCTACGACGGCGGCCTTTCGTGCCTCGTCGTGGGCTTCCTCGGTCTCTCTGTACCGCCGAGTGGCCTGATCCAGTGCCTGCTCAACATCCATACGCAACAGAGTATCGCTACACGGTTGCGCATCGCTCTTCTGTATCGCTACTTTGTATCGCAACAGAGGATCGGTAATCCGGCGAGGGGGACTCGTGCGCGCAGCCGACTTCGACCCACACACCAACGACGACCTGGTCGACGTCGACCCGTACGCCCCCACCGGGCCTGAGACCACCATCCCGGTCTACAAGCGCAACCAAGCACCTGAAGGACTCGCCACCAAACGACAGTTACGCGCGATGGGTCTCAGCATCCGCGGACTGGAAGTCGTCGCCGAAGTCGAAACCCTCGGCCCGAAGAACGGCTACCTGTACGAGATCGCCAAGGCGCAGCCGGTCCGGCCGATGACCCTCGCCCAGGAGTATGCGCTCGACCGGGCCATGGCCGCCCGCCAGACCTGCCCCGACTGCGGCCGCCGCTTCTACGGCTGCCTCAAGACCTCTCTCGGGGTCTGCCTGGAGTGCCACGAGGGCACCCCCGCGCACCCCAGCTCCTACGTGAACACGCCCGTCGGTGCGGACCGCCTGACCGGCTCCCGCTGAACGACCACACCCATTTCCGACCGCCACTTGGGGGGATCCCTGTGCAGTTCACCGACGACATGCGCAACGAACTGGTCCGCGACTTCGCGACCGAGTACGGCCTCAGCGAGCACGCGGCCGTCATGGCGACCGGCCTTTTCATCACCATCGCCTCTTCCATGCCCGAGGCGCAGGCGCAGGACGAGTTCCAGAAGGCCGTCCTGCAGATGGTCGCGCAGGGCGAGACCTGGGCGAGCGAGTTCGTCCGAGCGATGTTCGACAAGCAACTGCCGGGCTACCGCGACACCTACCAGCGCGCCATCACCAGCGGCCAGGACCCCAAGGGTGAACTGGTGCGCGCACACGGGCTGCCCGCCGCCGCGGCCGCCGAGGTCGTCACCCTGCTCACCAGCCAGGCCAGCGTCAACACCACGAAGTCCGAGACCGGCACTGGCCAGGAGCAGGAGGCGCCCGCCGCGCGGCCGTACCTCGCCGATATCACCTGCCCGGATGGCGTCGTCACCGTCACCGTCGACCCGGCCGCCACCGTCGCCAGCGCCACCGTACGGACCAAGGACACCAGCGGCCCGTCGGCCTACGCCGCCCGCAAGGCCACCATCAGGCTGAACGGGGACGTCCTGACCGTCGTTGTCCCGAAGACGGAGGCCACCGTCGTCAACAACATGCGCGTGAGGGGCGGCACGGTCTACCAGAACGTCTCCTACGTCGGCCCGGGCACCACGTTGACCGGAGTGACCATCGACGGCAACGGCAACATGACCATCGGCGGGATCAGCGGCGGCGGGCACAACCCCGTCGAGGTCGATGTCATCCTCCCGCCCGGATCCGGCGTGAAGATGGACTCCTACAACGCGCCGCTGACCGTCCGCGGCGCCCTCGCCGCCCTCGACTTCAAGACCCAAAACGGCAACCTGAACGCCGGCGTCCTCGGCCGGGTCAAGGTCCGCGGCTACAACGGCAACAACGTCATCGACGCCGTCCAGGAATGGGCCGACCTGGAGACCTACAACGGCGACAACGAGATCGACAGCTACTCCGGCGGCGAAGCGAAACTCGTCACCTACAACGGCGACATCCGCCTGACCGTCTCCCGCACCGCCAACGGCCGCGTCGAGGCGCGCACTTACAACGGCGACATCCGCCTGCGCGGCGTATCCGGCCGCAGCGACCTCGCCGTGTCGACCAAGACCCGCAACGGCGACGTCCGCAAGAGCTGACCGGACGGCTTCTGTCGGCCCCGACCGCCACCCCGCTGTGGTGGGTCGGGGTCGGTGGTGGCCGCTCGGCCCACACAGCCCGGCCCGGGCGTGCCCGTGACCACGTCCGGGCCGGGTCACCCACCGATTCACCGCTGCTTGGAGGACCACATGAGGCGCTTATGGATGAGCCGCGCCGACCGCGCCCGCTGGCATGCCGCCCGCTCCTTCGGCGACCTCGCCCAGGCAACTGCCGACTGGTGGGAGGGCACCGTACACAGCCTTCCCGGCCATCGCATCAACCACCGCCCGCACCCCACCGTGACCGAGCACATCGCCGTCCTCGCGGCCGCCAACCGCGGCGGATACCTCATCACCGCCGCTCAGGCGGGCTTCCTCGACGTGCAGTTGCAGCAGCGGGCCGCAGTGCAGGGCTTCGTCTCCGACCCGGCCCTCATCCGCCGGCTGGTCGACGCCGGCGAAAAGGCCGGCCTCCACATGGTCCTCAACGACTGGTACGACGCCTTCTACGACGGGCCCGGCAAGGGCATCACCGTCACCACCGGCGACGGCCCCGACGGCGTCTTCGGCCAGGCCCTCGGCCTGGAGGACCTCAAAGCGCTCTGGCGGAAGCTCCCCCACGCCGTGGACGCCGTCGCACCCACCCTCCAAATCACCCTCGTCGGTCCGGAGTTCGGCCCCAGCACCCTCCTTTGGGACACGCTTGCCGCCGCGACCGGGCCTGCCGTTCCCGCCCCCGCCCCCGCGATCGTGTGCCGGGAGTGCGGCTGCACCGCGATCGACGGGCAGGTCTGCGGCGACGGCTGTTCCGGCGTCCTGGACCAGGCCGACGGGCGCTGCCAGGCCTGCATCGACCCCAGCGTGATCATCGACTGGTCGAAGAACTGCGACGGCGAAGAGAAGGAATGCGCGCTGTGCGGCGCCCCCTTCTTCCACGCCGGGTCGTACTGCTCTCTGGGCTGTGAGGCAGCCGACGGCTACGGCGACGAGGACGAGGAAGCGGCCGAACAGCCGTCCCCCGCGGCCGCCCGCCCGTTCGGCAGCGAGTTCGACGACCCGTGGGCCACCGGCCCGTCCTGAGTCCGGAGGCCTCCCCCATGGATATCCGCATCACCTCGTTCGGGCACCTCCACGGTCCCCGGCCTGCCGACGCGCACATCGTGCTCGACCTGCGCCAGCACTTCCGTGACCCGCACTTCGACCCGAGCCTGCGCACCCTGACCGCCCGGCACCGCAAGGTCATCCGGGCCGTGAAGCGCACCCCGGGCATCGAGCAGCTGCTCGCCGCCACCGTCGCCCAGGCCCAGGCCTACGCCCGGGGCCCCGCGGCCGGACAGCATCCGCTGTATATCGCGGTCGGCTGTGCGGGAGGCAGGCATCGCGCCGCCGTCACGGCCTACCTGCTCGCTCGGCGCCTGCGCCGCCGCGGCCACCAGGTCGCTCTCCACCACCGCGACCTGCACCAGCCCGTCGTCGACCGCGCCACAGCCTGACGGCTCCCCGTGCCGCCCCAACCCGCCCACAGGGGTGGGGCGTTGCGGAGGACCGGACAGTCCGGCCCCACATCGCAGACACTCTCTCGGAGGCCATCCGTGACCAAGGCGCCGATCCACTACATGGTGACCATGCCCGACGGCACCGTCCCGCCCACCGCCGGGCCCAGCAGCCAGTACGCGACCGTCAACCTCGCCGAGCACGTGGGCCAGGTCGTCGACCACCCCACCCCGGGCCGCCCCTGGTACGACGACAGCGCGTTCTCCTACTTCCGCACCTACACCCAGCGCGGCATCGGGCAGATCCTCGAGCGCCGCTGTGAGTGGCCGGTCGAATGGCCGGTCCGGCTCTGGATCGTCGAACCGCTCGGGGAGACGGGCAACTGGGGCGGTACGTACTACCCGTACTGGGTCCTGTGCCACCAGCTGAAGGTCGTGGAAGAGACCCAGATCTGGAGGGCCTTCGGGCACCGCGGCCAGCAGGTCTTCGACCTCATCGACCGCCAGCTCCCCGACCTGGCCCGACAGTGGGCCGACGAGTGGCAGACCGACCCCGACGGCACCCGCCAGCGCTACGAGGCCTGGAACGAGCGCCTGAACGACACCCACGCGCTGTGCTGCTGGGTGCGCAACAAGGCGGACTACTCCCGGCGGGAGGCGGCCAAGGAAGTGGCGCAGGAACTCGCCCGGGCCGCTGCCGAGAAGGCCGCGACCGCCGTCGGCGCCGCCGAGGACGCCGTCGCCGCGATCAGCCGCCGCGCCTCGTGCCTCACGGCCGGCCAGCTGCTGCACGACCGCATCTGCCGAGGCGACTACCAGAAGAGCATCCGCACGCTCCTGCTCGGCGCCGCTCTCGACACGAACGTCCCCGCCCTCGCGAACGCCTGAGCCCTTGACGGCCCCCTGCGCCGCCCCAACCCCGCCCACAGGGCTGGGACGGCGCGGAGGACCGGACAAGACCCGGCCCCCTACCCGGCAAGGAGTGTTCGTGAATCCCTCCTCCTCCACCGCGCGTACCTTCGGCGCGAACCTGCTCGACGGCATGGGAGTGATCGGCGGCGTGGCCGTCGGCGCCACGGTCGGGCGCATCGCACACGCCCGCACCACCGACCGGCACGGCCCCGCAAGCCGCCTCGCCGCCGGCGTGGCCGCCGGCCTGGCGGCCGCGATCGTCACCGACAGCGTGCTGAACACCGCCACCGGCACCTGGCGCAGCACCTTGAACGGCACCGCCCCCGAAGCCCCGGCCGCAAGCTACGACCAGGCCCGGCCCCGCATCGCGGCGCAGGCCGCCACCGACGCCGCGCGCAAGGCCAAGTCCCGCTGGTACTGGAGCGACCTGCGCAACCCTGCCCGGCACGACGCCCTCTGGCACGGCTACGAGGACGGCACCGCCGCCTACTACCTGTCCCCCGGCCAGTACCTGCGATACCAGCCCGACCACAGCGATCTCGGCACCACGCTGTCGGCGGGCTGGACCGAGCAGTACACGCTGGAGACCGGCGACGGCACCACCGTCCTGACCGGACCGGCCCACCTCCTGCAGCTGCTCGACTCCCGCCACACCATGCCCATCCCGGCCGACGAGCGCGCCGAGCAGCTCGCCCGCATCG
Source organism: Streptomyces sp. NPDC001443 (assembly GCF_053597355.1). Classification (NCBI taxonomy): domain Bacteria; kingdom Bacillati; phylum Actinomycetota; class Actinomycetes; order Kitasatosporales; family Streptomycetaceae; genus Streptomyces; species Streptomyces sp. NPDC001443. Next base: position 4,063 of record NZ_JBSFIA010000049.1, on the reverse strand, counting down.
TCGACCGGGCTCTCGCCGGCCAGCTCGAGGACGACCTGACGTGCGCGAGCATCACCAGCGACGTCATCCAGCGGCGGGCGGCCGCTCAAGGCATCGTCGACGTCACGCACACCGAGGCCGTCGACGTCATCAACGAGCGCCTCTACCAGCACAGGCTCCGTCTCGCGCCCGACGCCGCCGCCCCCGAAGACCAGGAGACGAGCGGGGACGCGTCGCCGACGGACGCCCACCCGAGCCCCGCCACGACGGCGGCCTGAGACCACGCCCTCCCCACCGCGTGGTCGGCCCGACCACAGCCCCAACCACAGCCCCGACCAGCCAACGCGTTGCCTGATCGTGACCCACGGTCGGGGCTGGTGGACGCCGGTCTGGTCGGGGGCACGGGGTGAGCTGCCCGAAGGACACCTGAGGCTTCCACACCCTCAGCCCGCCCCCGGCACGGCGCACCCCCGCAGACCGCTCAACCCTCCCCACAGCTGCCACCAACTCCGGCCCCACCACGAGGTGTTCACCTCACCCGACACCCGAAGGACCACTCCATGGCCCCCACCGCACACAGCCAGACCACACGCCGCCGCACCAAGGTCGTGACGTTCTTAGCCAACAGCTGCAGCGTGCTCTTCACCCTGACTGCTGCTGCTGCCGGCGGCTGGGTCACCTACGCCGCCACCGTCGGCGCCGACACCACCTGGCGTGCGGCCGCCGCCGGAATCGGCGGCCTCGTCGCAGGCGCCGGACACGCCGTGACCACTGCCGCCACCCACCACGAGGACGAAGCCCCCACCCCGCTCAGCCCGGCGGACGTCTTCGACCGTCTTGCCGACGCCATCTGCGCGGACGCCGCACAGCGGGCAGCCACCGACTCATGGACCCTCGACCACGGCAGCGAACTGCTGGGCTCCGCCGTCGAGTGGGAGGGGGAGAAGGACGGCACCGCCCGCTACGAACTCGCCTTCGACGCGTACGTCCTCTACCAGCCCGGCCCTGTCCCCGAGACCGCGTTCCGGTTCGTGGCCCCGGACTCCGACGAGCCGATCGTGCTCACGTCCCTCCTCCAGCTCCAGGAGCTCCTCCAGCAGCTCGCCGATGGCGATGCGGTTCAGACGGCGGCCTGACGCTGCCCCATCTCCGTGCTGCCCCAACCCCACCCACTGGGCTGGGGCGGTGCGGAGGACCGGGCAGATGGGCCCGATCCCCGAAACGCACCAAGGAGACCCTGTGACCGACATTCTCGAATCGCCCGTCACCTCCGCGCTGGACGACGACTCCCCGCTGGCCCGCCTGTTCGCGATGGTCGGCGACGACTACACCGACGCCGAGCAGCGCGACGACGCCCAGACTGCCGCCGCTCACCACGTCTACAACGTCTACGGCTCCACCATCGGCCAGGTCCTGGAGGACATGGACTGGGCCGGCCAGACCTCGGTGAAAGACAACCGGCTGGAGGCCAGCGCCATCGCCTGGCTGGAGGGCGGCCTGTGGCTGCACCACACCCTCCACATCAGCGAGGCCGACGGCGCCCGCGACGTCCTCACGCTGATCGTGCCCTGCGCCTGCGGCCGCGGCTACGTCGACTTCCAGCTGGAGGGCGAGGAGGACCTGATGGAGATCCTCGCCGACCTGCGCCGCACCGGCGGCCGCGCCGCGCACCAGCACGACGAGGACTGCGCCAGCGTCCCGGACCCGCACGCCCCCACCACGAAGTAACTGCCCGGGGGCGGCCGCCGCATCCGACCAAGAACGCCCGCGGCCGCCCCCTGGCAACTCCCGCAGCCCACACTGGAGAAGAGGAGCACCTCCAGCATGACCGAGAACAGCACCCAAGCCACCCGTTTCGCCGCCGCCTACGCCCTGCTGCGTATGGCCGGGGACCTCGGCGACCACTGGATCCAGTCCGACCACCAGGCCGTCACCAAGGGCCAGCACGACCGCAACGAAGGACAGACCAGCCGCGCCGGACGCATCGCGTGCACCGCGCACGTCGCCACCTACACCGCCACGCAGGCCGCCGTCCTGTACGCCGGATCCCGCGTCTTCGGCCTGCGCCTGAAGCCGGGCCGGGTCGCCGCCGCGCTCGCCCTGTCCGCAGGCACCCACTGGTGGGCCGACCGGCGTATCCACCTCAAGGCCATCGCAGACGCCACCGGCAAGGGCAACTTCTACACCCTGGGCGGCCCGCTGGGCGGCGCCTACGCCCTTGACCAGGCGTTCCACCACGCCGTGGAGACGGTCGCGGCCACCATCGCGGCCTCCAAGTGAGTCCCTCAGCAGCCTTTCGTCCCGCAGGGAGCCCCACCGTGACAGCGTTCCTCGACACCGACTTCCCCGACCCGGCCGTCATCGTCCTGATCGGCCCGGCCGGCTCGGGCAAGTCCACCCTGGCCAGCACCTGGGAACCCACCCAGGTCCTCAACCTCGACCACTACCGGGCCCTGGTCTCGGACTCGCCCGGTGACCAGTCCGCCACTGGCGACGCCGTCTTCGCCCTCCTCCGCGTCCTCGAGGCACGCCTGCGCCGCGGGCTGACCTCCGTCATCGACGCCACCTCCACCGACACCGAAGACCGGGCCACGCTCCTGGCAACGGCCCGCCGCTACGGCATCCCCACCGTCGCCCTGATCGTGCCCACTCCCCTGGAGGTGTGCCTGGCCCGCAACGCCACCCGCACCGGCGACCGCCACGTCCCCGAGGACACCGTCCGCGCCCAGCACCAGGACATGGCCGCCGCCTCCCCCGCCCACCTGCGCCACGAAGGCTTCGACTACGTCGAGTTCACCCCCGCCATCCAGCGGCTGGGCCGGCTCGGCGCGCTGCTGCAGCGGGCCAGCGACACCCGGCGCCGCGAGCTGGGCCTGGACGGCGGCGACGGCCTGGGCGACGAAGCCCTCCTGCGCCGCTTCTTCGGCCCCGAGATCGCCCGCCTGGCGACCTGGAAGGACCACTCCGACCTCGTCACCGGTGAGGACCGCATCGTCGTCCTCGAAGTCGCCGGCGACTACCGCACCCTGGCTTTCCGGCGCGACGCCGACGGCGAAGGCAACTACGGCTTCGACGTCCTGGTGCCCTGCCCCACCGAAGCCGGCCGCGACGATGACGAGAAGTGCGGCCCGGCCTGGCTGCCCGCATACAGCGCCACCGACCTGCTACGCGCCTACCAGGGCCAGCACGAGATCGGCGACGGCCTGATCTGCCAGGGCTGCGGCTACGAGAGCGAGATCGACCACGAGGTGGCCGACTGGGAGGCAGGAGCCGACCCGGACGGCGACCCCGAGGGCCACGACCAGGTGCCCACGCCGTACGCGGAGGCGGCCCGGTCGTGAACGCATCTCTCATCGAACCGATCCGGGACCCGGTCGAACGGCTCGGCGACGCGCTGCGCGCGGGGCTCGGGGAGGCATGGGAGCCGACCATGGGCCCCAGCGCTCCGGCCGCGATCCTCACCAACGCCGACGCGGGCCGGTCGGTCGGCGCCGACCCCGACCCCGAGACCTGCCGGATCACTCTTCAGGCGTGGATCGACGGCGGTGACGGGCGCACGCCGACCGCGATCTACACCGCGGACATCACCGGGCACCGCGACCTCGCCCACTGGCTGTCCTGCGGCGACCTCACCGAGCCCGCCGTGGTGAGGGCCCGGACCCTGCGCCTGCTGCTCGCCCAACTCCCCTCCCCCCTCGACTCGCAGGACGGGGGCGACCGGTGAGCGCGGCCTCCAGCACAGCACCACAGGGATGGGACCAGGCGACCTTCAGCTGCGGCCGTTGCGGCGCCAAACGCACGGCCACCACCGAGACCGACTACCTGAAGGCGCTCTGCGCCCACCGCGACGCCCACGCGCTCTGGGACCGCCTCAACCCGATCGAACGCGACGGCCTCGCCTCGATCCTGCGGGTGCTGCTGGCCGATGTCGGCCTCGGCCGGGAGTTCCTCGCCCTCATGGACAGCCAGCAGCAGCCCACCCGCCCGAACCCCACCACACCGAAAGGAGCCACCCCGTGAGCCTGATCGGCCAGGAAGAAGGCATCGAGCACGGGACCCTGCGCGGCCACCGCCAGCACACCCG
>NZ_JBSFIA010000048.1:58450-64790 GCF_053597355.1 Streptomyces sp. NPDC001443 | reverse complement strand
CCGGACAGAAGTGGGGTCCGATCAGCGGGCGGTGTCCGGTGCGTGCGATCGCAAGGCGCCGGAAGGCCCTGGTAGCGGAGCTACCAGGGCCTTCCGGCGACGCGGCTGGGGGTCACCCCTCTGGGGGAGCGCGTGCCGGGCCCCACTTCTGTCCGGAGCTCTTAAAGGGGGCCGGACCGGCACCCGCCCGGCCGTCCCCCGCTCGCCCCCGCCGGACAGCGAGGGGACGATCGGACCAGCGCTGCGTCGCCGAATTCTCCGAACGGGAGCGGTCGGCAACTTGCGAGGGGTCATGGCTGATGGGCGAGCGGGCTGAGGAACGGGCAGGCGGCCCGGAACCCGGGCAAGGGGCCGGCCGGCGGTCAGGCGTGCGCGAGGTCGCGACCTTCGAGACGGACCGCACCGGACGGATCGTCGAATGGGGGCCCGCAGCCGCCCTGTTGCTGGGTCACGAGGAGCAGGAGGCGCTGGGGCGCGGCGCGGCCGAACTGCTGGCCCCGGTGGAGGGACGAGCCTGGGCCGGGGCGCTGCGGCAGGCGGCGGAAGGCCGGGCCGCGACGGGGGTGTTCGGCGTACGTCACCGTGACGGACACCTGCTGGAGGTCGAGGCGTGGCTGGTGGCGACGCGGGGTCCGGAAGGCCGGACGGGGGTGCGCGCGCTGCTGGCGGAGTCGCGGGAACTGCCCCAGGCCCACGGGTCCTTCACGGTCCTGGACACCTTCTTCGACCAGGCGCCGATCGGCCTGGCGATCCTCGACACCGAACTGCGGTTCCGGCGGGTCAACCCGGTCCTGGCGGCGATGGACGGTCTGCCCGAGCACCGGCACCTGGACCGCAGCGTGGCGGAAGTGGTCCCGGGGCTGAACGTCGAGCAGATGGGCAGGGCCCTGCGCCGGGTGCTGGAGACCGGCGAGCCGCTGCTGGACTTCCGCAGCATCGGCCGTACGGGGGGCAATCCCGATCACGACCGGGTGTGGTCGGAGTCCTACTTCCGGCTGGAGGACGCGCAGGGACGGCCCTTGGGGGTCGCCGCGGTCGTCATCGACATCACCGCCCACGAACAGGACTACCTGGGATCCGCGGCGGGCCGTACCCGGCTCGCCCTGCTCAACGACGCGATCACACGGCTCGGCACCAGCCTGGACGTGCGGCGCACCGCGCAGCAGCTGGCCGACGTCGCGGTGGCGGGCTTCGCGGACCTGGCGCTCGTCGACGTGCTGCAGTCCAGGCTCGGTGACGGGGAACCCGGCCGCACCGCCGACCGATCCGGACCGCAGGTGCTGCGCCGGGTGGGTCTGGCGGGAGACTCCTCCTCACTGGGTGACGTACTGGTGCCGCTGGGCGGGATCGTGAGGCAGCCCGCGGAGGCGGTCTACCAGCGGTGCCTCTCCGAGGGCCGGCCCTACCTGATTCCGCGTCTGGACACCGTGGTGAAGGTCCCCGAGATCCAGTACACACAGGCACCCCAGCAGTTGTTCGGGCGCGGCGTGCACTCGGTGATCCTGGTCCCCCTGCTGGTGGGCGGCACCGCGCTGGGCGTGGCGGCGTTCCTGCGCCGCACCAGCGCCCGGTCGTTCGCCGGGGAGGACGTGACCTTCGCCCGGGACCTCGCGGCCCGGGCCGCGGCAGCCCTCGACAACGCCTTGCTGTTCAGCCGTGAACAGGCCGCGTCGCTGACGCTTCAGCGCAGTCTGCGGCCGCGGCGCGCCCGTGACCTGCCCGGTCTGCGGATCGCGCACGCGTACCGGCCGGCGGGCGACGACGCCCACGAGGTCGGCGGCGACTGGTACGACGTGATCGCGCTGCCCGCGGGCAAGGCGGCCCTGGTCATCGGGGACGTGATGGGGCACGGCATCGCGGCGGCGGCGGTCATGGGGCGGCTGTCCGGCGCCACGCACACCCTCGCCCGGCTCGATCTCCCTCCGGACCAGGTCCTGCGGCACCTGGAGGCGGTCCTGGACGACATGGACGAGCCGATGCTGGCCACCTGTCTGTACGCGGTGGTCGATCCGGCGGCCGGTGTCTGCCGGCTGTCCCGCGCGGGTCATCCCCCGCCCGCCCTGCTCCTGCCCGACGGCACCACCCGCTTCGTCGATCTCCCGGCCGGCGCTCCCCTGGGCACCGGTGGCGTCGACTTCGTCACCACCACCCTCCCGCTGCCCCCCGGCAGCCTTCTCGCCCTCTACACCGACGGCCTGGTGGAGACCCGGGACCGGTCCATCGACGAAGGGCTGGAGAAACTGCGGGCCGAACTCGGCCGGCACGCCGGGCTCGACCCCGTCGACCTGTGCCCCACCCTGCTGTCCGCCATCTCGCCCGCCGTCGACGACGACGTCACCATGCTCGTCGCCCGGACCACGTCCGCACCGCCTTCCGGCCCGCTGCGGTCCTGACCCGTCCGCGAGCCGATGCGCGGCGAGGCATATGAGCAGACAAGCCCAGTCATGAACAAAATGGGAATGGATGACGGGGAAGGAGTATGCGATGGAGTCGGCGGTGCTGCGGGCCTGGTTCGCCCAGTCCTCGACGGGTCTGCTGCTGCTGGACCCGGACACCCGGGTGGTGGCGGTGAACACGACGGCCAGCCGCTATCCGGGCTTCCCCCCGGGCCCCTGGGCGGGCCGCCTCGCCTCCGACGTGACCGTTGGGTTGGCCGCCGAGGAAGTGGAGCCGCTGCTGCGAGGGGTTCTGGACAGTGGTGATCCGGCGATCCGCGTGCCGCTGCGGTGGCACCCGCCCGTCACCCCCTGCCCGGAGAAGCGGGTCGAGCTCTCCGCCTACCGGCTGACCGCGGAGAACGGCCGGGTGCTGGGGTTGGCGGTCTCCATGATCGACGTCACCGACCAGTACAGGGCCCGTCGGCATCTGGAGATGATGCGGCGGGCCAACGCCCTGCTGGGAACCACGCTCGACATCGAGCACACCGCCACCGAGCTGGCCGAACTGGCCGTACCGGACTTCGCGGACCTGGCGATGGTCGACGTACTGGACGCGGTGCTGCGCGGCCAGACCCCCGCCCCTGGGCCGGTGGACGCCGACCTGCCGATGCGCCGGGTCGCCTATCGGGGGAAGCCGAGCGCGCGGGAAGGCGGCTGGAGCGGGGTGGGCCGGTTCAGCGTGTTCCCCGCCGGGAGCCCCTACATCCGGTGCCTGACGGATCTGCGGCCCCGGCTGGTGCCCGAACTGCGGCAGGACCCGGGGTGGCCGTTGCTGCCCATGGCGCGGCAGGAGGGACTGACGGGCACGGGCGTGCACTCGGCGATCGTGGTGCCGCTGGTCGCCCGGGGCACCGTCCTGGGCGTGGTCTCCTTCTGGCGCGCCGCCGATCCCAGGCCGTTCGACGCGCACGACCTGGCTCTCGCCACCGAACTCGGCGCCCGCGGCGCCGTCCATCTCGACAACGCCCGCCTGTACACCCGGGAACTCTCCGCCGCCCGGCTGCTCCAGCTCACCGTGCGTCCGCTGCACCTGGGAGCGCACCTGGCCGCGGAGACCGCCCGCAGCCACCCGAACACCGACCGCGGCGACGACTGGTTCGACCTCATCCCGCTCTCCGGCGGCCGGATCGCCCTGACCGCGGGCGACACCGCCGGCCAGGGCCTGCATGCGGCGGCCGCGATGTCCGAGCTCAGGGCGGCACTGAGCGCGCTCGCCGCCCTGGACCTGCCCCCCGACGAGGTCCTGGAACGCCTGCACGCCCTGGTCACCCGCCTCCAGGACGACCGCCTCGCCGCACCGGCCGGCACCGACGCCGACATCCCCCGGCCAGGACCCACCGCCTGTCTGTACGCCGTCTACGACCCCGCGTCCGGGCACTGCGCGCTCAGCAGCGCCGGACACCCCCCGCCCGTCCTCGCCTTCCCCGACGGCACCACCACCGTCGCCCCCCTGCCCGTCGGCCCCGCCCTGGGCCACGGCATCCCCAGGTTCCGGACCCTCGACCTCGACCTGCCCGAAGGCACTGTGCTCGCCCTCTACAACACCGCACGGCCGCCCACCGGCGAGCCCCGACGTCCCGAGCCGGACCCGCGGCGGCTGTGCGCTGCCCTGAGCACCGCCGCCGACCGCCCCCTTCAGGAACTCTGCGACACCGTCTTCGCCGCCCTGGCCCCGCAGGCACCGGACTCCGACGCCGCCCTGGTCCTCGTCCGCACCCTCGTGCTGGGCCCCGAGCGCGCCGCCACCTGGACCTGGCCCCACGACGCCGCCGCCATCGGCGACGTCCGCACCGCCGTGGCCCGTCAACTCGCCGCCTGGAACCTCCCCGACCTCCAGGACACCACCACACTGATCGCCAGCGAACTGGCCACCAACGCCGTCCGGCACGCCGAAGGCCCCTTCCAGGTGCGGCTGGTCCGCACCGACGACGCCCTCACCTGCGAGATCACGGACGACAGCAGCACCAGCCCGCAACTGCGCCACGCCGAGGACGACGACGAGGGCGGCCGGGGTCTGTTCCTGACCGCCCAGCTCACCACCCGCTGGGGCGTGCGTCCCACCGCCCGCGGCAAGACCATCTGGGCCGAGCAGGCCCTCTCCGGTCCCGACCCGGCCACCGACCGGTAGAACGCGGAAAGGGTGCCTCCCGGTGAGAGACACCCTGTCCGGCGCGGCTGTCCGCGCCCCTCAGCCGATGGCGTACGCCCGGTACACCGTCTCCACCGAGCGGTCCCCGGCGGAGTCGGTCACCTCGGAGCGCAGGGCGACGGCGCCGGAGGCCGGGTTGCGGACGGACGCCTGCCAGGTGGTGCCGGAGTGCCTGACCGTCGCCGCCTTCCAGGTCTTGCCGCCGTCGGCGGAGGACCAGACCCGGACGGACTTGGCGGTCACCTTGGTGAACTTCACGTCGGGGCCCTGGGAACCGCGCAGGGCGCTCACGTCGACCGTCGTGGTCGTGTTCGGCGCGGCCTGGTTGCGGGTGTTCAGCCCGGTGGGCAGAAAGCGGGTCAGGAACACGGGCGCGACCGTGGACTTGGCCGGGTCGGCCTTGAAGTACCAGTCGAGGGTGGTGCGCGACGACAGCATCCCGGCGGGGAAGGTGATGCCGGGCCGGTAGCGGTGCGCGTCGACGGTCAGGCGGTACCAGCCGGCCGAGCGGATCCGGGCGGAGAACACGTCGCTGGAGGAGCCCCAGTCGGTCAGGGTCTGCTTCTTGACGGTGGTGCCGCCCTTGGACAGGACCACCGTCTCCTTCGTCGGGTCGGCCCCGCCGGTGCCGAGGTCGGGGTCCCCGATCAGTGCGTCCGGGACGAAGTCGACGGACTTCTGCCAGACCGTCGGCAGGTAGTGCGCCGGACCCCACACGGCCCGGCCGAAGTACTGGGTGGCGCTCTGTCCCGCCGCCAGCGTCCTGACCTTCGCGAAACCGCCGCCGATGTCGTCGCCGTTGCTCGCGAGGATGTCGTCGCGCGGCTGCCAGGTCCCGGGAGTCACGTGCGCGGTGGCGATGTACGGCCCGTCGTCGTTGCGGACCTGGGCCATCAGGTCGGTGGTGCAGTCGTCGACCTTCGGGTGGGGCTGGAGCGCGGTGTCGTGCTGCGTGGCCATCTGCGTACCGCTGCGTACCGAGAAGCGCATCGTCGCCAGGCTCGACCGCTTGGACGACCCGCCGGGCGCGGCCGGGATGCCCGTGCTGTTCTTCGTGACGACGTAGCTGTCGTTGCCGGACCAGTTCGCCAGGTACCCGAACTTGAGCAGCTTGGAGGAGTTCGGGATGGCGTAGAGGTGCCCCACCTCGTTCCAGCCGCTCACGCCGTAGGCGGAGGGCATGTCGGTGACGGCGGCGCACACCCGCGCGTCGAGCCGCGCCGGGCCGGTCACGTCGGCGGGCGTGTCGAGCGACACCTTGACGGCCTTGCCCTTGCGCGCGTCGAGGGTCACCGACGTGCTCCCCGACACCTGTACGACCTGCGCGCCGAGCGTGTCGGTGCCCAGACCGTCCGTGGCGCTCTCGTAGATGTCGGTCATCGCGATGTAGCGCCCCGTCGGCAGGCTGATCCGCTTGCCGGACTTGACGGTGTACCTCGTGCCGGACGGCACGGCGACGACGGTGACCGTCGTCGAGACCTTGCTGCCGTGCCGCCCCAGCGCGGTGACGGCCAGCGAGCCCGACGCCGCCTGCGCGGAAGCGGCGGAAGCGACCAGCGGTGCCAGCGCGGCCACCCCTACGAAAGCGAGCGCCCTGCGTCGCACCATCATCAACTTCCCCCTCCAGCACCGAAGTCGGCACATCCTAGCCATGTCACGGACATGGCAGATCAAGGGGGGCACAGGATGGGGCAGGGCATGCAGAAGGGGTGCCTCTCGGTGAGAGGCACCCCTTCTGGTCCGCAACGCTTCT
>NZ_JBSFIA010000048.1:0-58350 GCF_053597355.1 Streptomyces sp. NPDC001443 | reverse complement strand
AGCCGTGCGGAGGTGGTGGGATTTGAACCCACGGTGACATCGCTGCCACGACGGTTTTCAAGACCGTTCCCTTCGGCCGCTCGGGCACACCTCCCGCACTGGCGCCCACCTGGGGCGGGGCGGGTACTTGGGTACCAGCCTTGAGCATTTCATAGGGGTGGTGGTCCACACAGGGTCCACCGGCTCTATTCGCGGCTCACTGGCGCCTGATCTGTGGTCCAGGTGGACGAGGGGGCCCAGGACTGCGCCGGCCTTGCCGCAACCCTGAAGAGAAGCGCTACCAGCCCTTGCGCCCAAGCCCACCCGTGGCCCCGTGGAGGCAAGGCACACAGGACCCGCAACCTTCTGATCCGTAGGATCGGGCAGGCTGTTGGGCGGGCGCTGCGTCTTCCTCCCAGCCGATCGCTGAGAGCCGTAATCAACAGCCTCTGCGTGCCGTCGTTGCCGTCAGGGCTGCCGTCAGGGCTGCCGTCAGCCGTCCCCCGTGTCGCGTGTCGCGTCAAGCGCCAGTTCACCGCTCGTCCATTGCGGTGAACTGGCCGAACGCACTCTTTCGCCTAAGGCCACGACCAGTCAACGGCCGCAGCCCCCGGCCGCCGGATGCGGTCGAGGACTGCCGTGCGGTGCGGGTTGTTCAGAGAGTCTTGCCGTTGACGAACACCTTGAACGGTCCGCTGGGGGTCACGTCGCCGATGGCCTTGGTGTCGCCGTACTTGACCTCGCTCTGGGAGAGGTCACCGTCGGCGACAGCACCGGGCTCGATGGCGCCGTCGGTGACGGCACCATCGATGGTGGCGCCGGGCACCCAGTCGCCTTCCGTGACGTCGTTGACGAGGTCCTCGACGTGGTCGTTCTTGCCGGGGCTGAGGCAGGAAGCCGGGTTCTCGCCCGGAGCGGCCTCCCAGCCACCCCAGTTCACGTTGCCCGTGGCGGTGAAGTCGCCGAAGGCGTAGTCACCGAAGGCGTAGGCACCGAACGACCAGTCGCCGAACGCGTAAGCGCCGAAGGCGTAGTCACCGAAAGTCGGGTCGTTCCACGTGGTGGCCCCGGCCGTGTAAGTCGGGGCGGCCTTCCAGCCGTTGGCGATGAAGCCGGTGTACTGGTTGGCCTTGCGGGCGTCGACGTCGAGGTCGTAGCTGAGGCTGCCGGCAAGGCTGCCGGCACGGCTGCCGGTGCGGGAGCCGGTGCGGGTGCCCGTGCGCTCACCGGTGCGCTCGCCCGCGCGGGAGCCGACACGGGCGCCCGAACGGCTGCCTTCGCGCTCGCCGTCACGGTGGAAGGTCACGACCTTCTTGCCGTTGTCGTTGACGATCGTGCAGGTCACGTCTTGCGACATGGGGCGGGTGCCCGCCTGGGTGCCCGCCTGGGTGCCCGCCTGCACGCCAGCTTGCGAACCCTCCTGGGTGGCGTCCTGGGTGGCAACCTGCGACACCGCCTGGGTCGTCGACTGCGTGGCGGTGAAGAGCAGGGTCTTACCGTCAACAGCCTTCTGAAGCGCCGAGTTGTTGTAGCCGAGGGCGTCCTGAACCGCGCCCTTGCCGATGAAGCCCTTGCCCGATGCGTCGAGGGCGACCGCCGCGGAGGCGGAGGTGGCGCCGAGGGCGAGCGCGGCCGAAGCCGCGACGCCGGTGATGACAATGCTGCGTATGCGCATGTACTGGTCTTTCTGCGGGTTTGGGGGTCTGTTCGCCGTCGCCTGACCCGCTGCGCGGCAATGCCTGTGCCCCTCTCGGTCGCCCGCCGGCTGCGGACGGCGAAAGGACAGCACTCCACGCCACGGGGGATTCGGCAAGGCGAGAGTGTGTCAGATGTGAAGGAATTATGGATCTACCGCGTCGAACTTGTGATCAACATCGCAACAGGCAGGCACGGAAGCCCTCGTCACAGTGCACACATAGCGGACCGACCGGGCCATCACCGCTTCGTCTCTACCGGCCAGAGAGGGCCTGACTCACCCAACCTCAGCACCACAGCAGCCCCCGTCCACACCCAGTGGTCGGGGGCTGCTGCCATTGATTGGTTTCAGGCTCAGTGACCGGCCGCGTGGGCATCACGGCGTCGGCGGCGGACGGCCGCGGTGTAGGTCATCAGGCCGCCCAGGACCAGGGCGAGACTGGCCGCGATGATCAGGCTGGTCGACGAGGTGCCGGTGGCCGCGAGGGAGGCGGTTCCGGCGACGATTCCGGTGCCCGTGCCGCTGAGGTAGTTCATGTTCTTGTTCCTCTCGGCGACCCGTCGGTCGCCTCTGGTGGGTGGATCACACACATCAGGTAATGGGCGCGTGCGAGCGCGGCTGTCTGCTGGTCACTTCCAGGCAGAGACGCGAGTGGCGTACGACTTGAGCACCGAAGTGACGAACCAGTACGCGCGCACGGTGGCGAAGACCAGCCCCGGCAGCATCAGCACGTCGACCAGGACGCCCTTCCAGCCGAGATGGCGGGTGCGGAAGGCGGCGTACACGACCCAGAAGACGACAAGACACAGCCAGACCGGATCAAGGACAAAGCCGCTGCCCGCGATCACGCCGGTCCAGGTGGCCAGCCAGACCAGGGTGTACAAGAAGCCGACGAAGCCGAACACCATGCTGGTGATGGAAAACCAGGTGTGCTTCGTCCAGCCGCGGCGGCGCAGGGTGTCCACCGTGCCACGTCCCCAGCGCTCTCGCTGACCGATCAGTTCCCGAAGGGTGGGCATGAGGTCGGTGTAGGCGATGCAGTGCTGATTGGCCGTAACCTTCCAGCCCGCTTCCTTCAGCGCGAGCGTCGTCTCGTAGTCCTCCACGAGATTGGCGTGGTCCTCCCAGAACACCTCACCGCGCCAGCGCAAGATGCTCAGCAGGGCCTCGGTCCGGTAGAAGGAACCGGCGCCCGACATGCTGTGGATGCCGAAGCGGTAGCGACCTCGCGCGTAGCGGCCGTACTCCATGATCTGCATGCCCAGCAGATAGCGCTGCCAGAGGTTCTTCCACAGCCCGGTGCGGCCGAGGCAGGTCGCACTGAGGCCGCCCACGCGCCGGTCGGAGGCCATGACGTTGCGCGCTCGTTCCAGGAACTTCGGATGCAGACTGGTGTCGGCGTCCATGACCAGCAGGTACTTCGCGGCCGACGCGAGCCCGCCCGGGGTCCGGTTCAACCAGTCGATGCCGTGATTGAGGGCGCCGGCCTTCTTGTGCGGGTTGTCAGGCAGGTTGAAGACGACGGTGCGCGGTACCCCGGGACGGTCGGCGAACTCGCGGGCGAACTCCTCGGTCTTGTCGGAGGAGTTGTTGACCACGACCACGATCAGGTCGGGCGGAGTGGTCTGCGCAGCCAGCGATTCCAACGCCAGCAGAACACCGGCCTCCTCGTTGCGGGCGGGCAGGATCACGGCGGTCTCCAACAGAGAGGCCGCTGCCTGCGTCACCAGTCGGCGCCGGTGCGAGCCGTGCCCGCGACGGCTTCTGTAACCCTGGTCGGATCGGCCGGGATCACGTCTTTCGTCAGTAGATATCGGGTCTGACGACACCCTCATTGCCGTGCCTAAATGCCCAGCAGTAGTCATGTGGTCGTTCATGATGCGCTGTTGCCCCCCGGCGGCAGGACTGCTGCCGCTGCTTTCCTGGCGGCCCGAGAGCCACCCCTTGCCTACTGCTGCCCGCTTCCCTCCGGTGCGCAGGCAGCGATCACCGCTGCGGCGGGCGGCGTCACAGAGGGCCATTCTCGACGGGCTGGTTACGGTCCCGGAAGAGTGACAGAGGGGCGCACGAGAGCTCAGGGCGGCTAGTGGAGCGAAGGTGGGGCGTGCGTCGCCTAAACGCGCCCCTGCGTACTCGGACGCGGACCATTCCGACCTGGCGGCGCACCCAGATGTCCAGCCGCACCACAAGCGCACCGGGTCCAGCGGGGGAACCACGGCAAGAGCAGCCGAGGAAAACAACCCCACGTCTCGGCCGTTCCGCCAGGCGAGTGCCCGAAGCAGCCTCAAGTGAACACAGCTTCCAAGCTGAAGCTCCGACGAGCCACTTTCCGCCCCCGTCTGACATTATCTGCACCACACTTGACATTTCGTCAAGGTGACGCGAAAAGCCAGGAACGCACTCCCTCCTCTCGATCGGTCTGAGATCCTGGAGTCCGATCGAGAGGGGCCGCAATGGAGTGGAAGACTCACGGTGAGCGACAGATCTACACCAACAAGTGGGTAAATCTGTGCCTGGTCGACGTCCAGCAGCCCGACGGGCGCAGGTGGGAGTACCACGTCGTTCGCCTGCGGCACTTGGCCGTGGCCGCCGTGGTCAATGATCGCCAAGAGGTCCTGATGATGTGGCGGCATCGCTTCATCACGGACTCCTGGGCCTGGGAGTTGCCCATGGGCCTGATCGAGGAGGGCGAGTCGCCCGAGGAAGCAGCTGCTCGCGAGGTCCTGGAAGAGACGGGCTGGCGTCCTGGGCCCATCAAGCCGCTGATCTACGCCGAGCCGGCCAATGGCATCACCGACTCTCAGCACCATGTCTTCCGTGCGGATGGAGCGACGCACGTCGGACCGCCTACGGAGAAGAACGAGTCCGACCGAATCGAGTGGATCCCGCTCAGTGAGGTGCGGGGAATGATCGACCGCCGCGAGATCGTCAGTAGCGGTTCACTCGTGGGTCTGCTCTACCTGCTCATGGATGAAGGGATCCGCTGACCGGCGGTAGGGCTGCCCGTAGCCGTGCCTCGAAGGCCAGGGCTACGGGCTCCCGCCTATGTGGGGCCAACTGGTCGTAGAACTCCCTGAGATGCCCTGACACTCGCTCTGAGGCCACTGCTGACGCGGACTCCAGGGCTTGCGTGGCGGTGGTGCACGCCTGGTCGACCTTGCCCTGATCCAGCTGCGTGCGGGCCAGCCAGAACGCGTGAAACGCACGGCCGCGATGGTTGGTGCCGTTCTCACGTCGTAGCGCATCCGCGATCAAGGGTTCAGCCGTCGCAGCCTCGCCGAGGCGGCCGTGGGCAATGCCCGTGTCGACTATGAGCTTCAGTTCGTCGAAGTAGCTCACCCATGACGGGTCAGGGTCACTCGCCCTGATCTGCTCGAACTGGCGGTGCGCTTCGCCGATTGCCTGGTGTGTGGACGTCTGATTGCCGAGGGTGGCGTGGGCGAAGGCTTCGCGCATGGACAGCATCGACAGGACGCGCGGGGTGGTTCCGAGGGATGAGCGGGCCTGGTCCTGGGCGGCGGTCACGAGTGCCAGGGAGTCCGCGGGCTTGTCCTGGTAGGTCGCTTGCAAGCTCATACAGGCCAGGACGTTGGCCATGAACTGGCGGTCGTCGATTTCCTTGGCCAGTTGCAGGGCCTCGGTGAAATAGGAGCGGGCCTGGTTGTACTGGCGGGCGTCGAAGTAGGTCCAGCCCGTGAGGCGTGCCAGTTCGGCGGCGATTCCGTACAGGCCGTTTTGTATGGACGGTGGTCGGCTCTCCTTGAGAAGTCCGACCACATAGCGAAGCTGGCCCACGATGGCCGGCCGCAGAGCTTCGCCACCGTGCTGGTCGTCGCGTCGCCAGTAGTCCTCGATGGAGGATCTGAACGCTTCGAGCGTGGCCGGGCTGAGACTGGTGCGCGTGGCCAGCGCCAGGATGCTGTCCACGTCCGGCCCCGGCAGCGACGTGGGTATCAGCGGCTCCGGCGCTTGCGGTGCTTCCGGCTCGGTGACGGCGAGAGCCTGAGGGGTTTCCCATGGCCGACGCGCGAGGCCGAGCATGTCTCCTGGGATTCGTAAGCCGTCCGAGATCCGTTCGATCAAGTCCATGTGTTGCAGCTGGCGACGCCCAGCCATGACTTCGCCGACGCGGCTGGGCGTCAGCTCACATCGCCTGGCGATCATCGAGGGGTAGATGCCCGCTCTGGACTTGACCAGCTGAAAGACCCTGGTGAAGTCCCGTGCCCGACACGCCTTGATCATCTCGGGATCAGTGAGCAGCCGGGCAGGTAATTCCTGCGGCTGGGATGCGTCAGGCATCGGACTGGCTCCCACCTGCCAGGGCTACGCAATGTCGCCGATTCTCTACTTCCCGCGATGTTACCCAAGTTGGGTAATCAGCCTGACCTTTTGGCGACCGTGCCCGGATCGCGATGCTCCTCGGTATGGCGAGCAATCAGCAAACCAGGCCGGGCATCGGCGAACTGGCGAAGGACGCTGCCGGGAAACGTATTGGCGTCGTCATGGGTGAGATCGGCGGCCGTGTGCAGATGCGGCCCATCCGTGGCGGCAGGGAGTGGGATGCCAAGCCGGACGACGTGGCAGCGCTCACTCCACGGGAGGAACTGAGCGCACGACTGACCGCCAGGAACAGCAACCGTCGGGTCGGCCTGTGATGCGCGCCGCCGGTCGGTATGCCGGCGTCCTGTTCATCATCTGCATCAGCGGTTCGTGCGGCCTGGTGATCGGGATGGCCCTCGGCACCGGCCAGTAGACCGGCCGCCCCGGACGGGTGCCGATTCCCCGGCTCCCCATCCCCCGTCCGGGGCTGGCCTCCAATTTCCATCCCGTGCTTGGTCGTACGAGCCTCGCTCAGCGATCAGGGCGGGAGGTACCTGCCACGCACCACCTCACACGAGGAGACAGCGCATGACGGCAATGGCGAACGATCAGAAGACCGGTCGCGCGACGGCGGGTGAGGAGCTGTTCGAGAGCCTCGCCCACTTCGTGGTCACCCACAACGGGCAGGCGCCCGAGCGTGCCGAGCGGATCGCGGATCAGGCGGTTGCGTTCGTACTCACGGCGGCGACCGCCACGGTCCCCATGGTCCCGTCGGACGACGTGGACCTCGGCCTCCACGCACTCATCCTGCACACGAAGGATTACGCGCGGCTGTGCGAGGAGCACGCGGGCCGTTTCCTGCACCACAACCCGAAGCCGGGCGGCGGAACGCGCGACCCGGAACAGGTCGCCGCTTCCGCGCATGCCATGAAGGCGGCCGGGTTCGTGGTCTTCGATGACCTGTGGACCGTGAACGGCGAGAACCTCGCCCAGTGCGACTCGGACTGCGGCCGACCGTACGGGCAGGCGTAGCACCCGACAGAAGCGGCGCGGCCGGCCCCACCTCGGCGTCGGCCGCGTTCGCTCGGAAGGAGACAGATACCTTGTCCGGCTCGACCCCTGACCTGCCGATCGTGGTGCACGACGCACTGATGCCCACGGCCTGGCGCCTGGTCCTCAATCGTCGGGGCTCCACCGTCTGGGAGGTGAACAGCCCCCGCGGCCACTACGCCGTCAAGCTCGGTCATCCGATCGAAGCCACGGCCGAGTGGCCCGCGCAGCCCTGGACGGCTCTTGCGCCGGCGCGCGAGGGAACCGTGTTGCTCCACCTCGGCCATGACCAGATCGCCTACGGCGACTGGGAGTGCGGTACGTGGAACTTTCAGCCCTGGCACGAGGGGCCGGACCTGCACATGGTGTGGGAGCCCTGTCGTCGGCCGGCCTCTTCCATCGATCCGCACCCCAGTGTCGCGCTGGGATGCGTCGAGGCCCTGGCCGAACTGCATGCGAAGGGCTGGGCGCACGGTGACGTGCAACCGGCCCACTTCATCATCGGGCCGGAACGAACTCACCTGATCGACCTCGCCCTCGCTCAAGGCGGCCAGGTACCCGAGGGGTACGACTTCCCGTACCGCGGTTGCCTCGTCCACTACGAGGCACCGGAGATCTCCCGCAGCGTGCTCGCCACCGGAGTAGCCGAGCCGACGCAAGCGGCCGACGTCTACGCGCTCGGCGCCTCGCTGCTCATCTCCGCAACGGGGTGGCGGGCCGTCGAGTACCCGGACGACGCTCCCCGCCCGATGCAGAGAGAAGCAGTGGCCAGCGGTCGACGGCGACCCGTGAAGGCGCCCGGTGAGCTGGGCGAGCTGATCGACGCGATGCTCAGCCACGCGCCGGAGGACCGGCCGACGATCTACGAGGTGGGCAAAGCCCTGAGCTGACCCCAAGGTGTCGCCGCAGAGCTCTCCCCATGCGCCGGCGGCAGACAGCAAGAGACCGGACCACCCTCAGCCTGGACAGCATTCCGGGTGGTCCGGTCGTGGAGGCCCTGATCAGGACCCCGGTGCCGATGGTACCGGGGTGGTCGGCATGCCCGAATGCGGGTGCGGCCACAACTTCGGTCTCTTGTTGTCGAGTTGGAGAGGACGTCCCTTGCGCTGCGCCCGAAGGAGTCGTGGTTCGGACCTCAGCCACAGAAAGTCAGCCACGGCGGCGAGTGCGCCAAACGAGCACCCGTCACGTGTACCTCCAGCAACCCCGCACGGATCTCAGCCACGCTTCCTGGATACGTCACGGACGGCACCGCTTCTGACCGGGGCGTTGTCGACGGGCGCGCGCCGCGTGGCTCGCCCTTGGTTCTCGGTCGGCAGAACGGCGGTATCCGAGGCAGTGCGGTCGCTCTCAGCGTCTCGGCCTGGTCCTGACACCCGGGCCGGTCGGGTTGCTTCCGGCTCTGGCTGTCCGTCTTGGCGGTGTTGCGCGCTGAGTGGCCGGGGGCCGCCGGAGCGGTGGCGGAGACAGGGAGCGGCGGCGGCCCGTGGCCGCCAGCGCGCGCGGACCGCCGTAGGCGGGCCGCCTTGATCCAGTAAAGAAACTCTGAACAGCTCCGCAGGGCAGGGCGCTCGTCGAGCACGGAGACACCCGTGCCGTCGCCATGCCTGGGCTGTCCGATCGAGCGCGATACGCAGCAAGGACACGGCGGCCTGCGGGGAGACATGACCGAGCACATACCGGACAACGAAGTGGGGTTGACCAGCATTCACGTCGGGGATGCGAATCAGGTGGCTGCGCTGATCGAGGAGATGAAGGCCATGGTCGGCCGCCTCAGCAGGGAGACCAAAGAGTTGCGGGAAGAAGTGACTCGGCTCAGGACTGCGACTTCGACTGCTGAGACTTCAGCTCCTCGACCTCACGCCGGAGCTCCTGATGCTCAGCGCTGAGGACACGGATTTCGTCCCGTAGCTCAGTGAGCATTTCAACGAGGGTGGCCCCGGCGGCGTCGGTGTCGTCGGGGCGCCCCTCCCCATGCTCAGCCTGGCCGGGCTTCTTGTCCCTGTTAGCCAAGTACCAAGCTGGTGCCGTGTAATCCGCCGAGAACTGGCCGGCGGCGTCGGTGTCCGCGACGAAACTGCCTCGGCCGTGGATCGTGTAGATCAGGCCCTCGTCGCGCAGCACATTGAGGGCGGCCCTCGCGGTCATGTTGGCGACGCCGAAGCGTTCTTGCAGCTCGCGGATGGACGGCATCTGCTCGCCCGGCTTGATCCGGCCCTGCACGATGTCGCGCCGCAGCTCGTCGGCCGCGTGCTGATACGGCGGCCGGCGGTCCTGCTTGTTCTCTGGCGCGGAGCTCATGGCCTCAGAGTAGCGACCTCTAGCACCCCTAGCACACCCCACTGACGTAGGTGTCCTATGCCATCTAACGCCTAGTTCACACAGCTCACTTGACAGTGCTAGGTCAGCTATGTTCAATGGGGATCGGGCAAGACCGCCTCGACAGAGCACGACCGAAAGGAAGTAACTCCCATGGCACGCATCCGCGTTGGCCTGCTCCCCACCTCGTCGTTCATGGTCGGCACCTTGCCGGTGCCGAAGTACGCGGACCAGGAGAAGACGCAGTTCGCCACCGACCGTGAGACCGGCGCGAAGCTCTACACGATCACCCTCTTCTTCATGGAGGAGGACCGTGCCGAGGCGCTGAAGATCACCGTTCCGGAGACCGGTCTTCCCAACGGCCTCCGGCCCGGCGTTCCGGTCGCACCGGTGGAGCTCTTCGCCACCCCGTGGGCGCGGATCTTCAACGGATCGCTCTCGGACGGCATCGCCTACCGCGCGGACCGGCTGGACCTCGTGGCCCCGGCCGCTGAAGCGGCATGAACGGCGCGGCTGTCTGGTCCGGCGCTGAGCGCAGCTATCCGCTGCCTCACGCCGGGCCGGATGCCCGGTTCACCGAGTCACTCGTGAACTCGGTGGCGGCCGTGCTCATCGGCTACGGCTACCCCCGCCTCGACGCCCCGGGGGACCGGGCGGCTCTCGAATCGGCCCTGGTGGCCTTCCTCTACAACTCATTGGAGAACGGCAAATGAAGGATCCGAACAGCCCTGCGGAAGGGGCCTTAGGCCACGGCTCCTTGGTGGTTGACCTGGCGCTGGCCGTACTCGTCGGCTGGACGGTGTGGTGGGTGGTCCGCTACCTGCGTGCGGACGCCATGACCCGTCAGTCGATCCGGCAGGCAGTACGGGTGCGGTGGGGCTGGAAGCGGCTCGCACCGATGCTCAAGCTGTCGGCCGTGGACAAGACCCCGACCGCGCTGGCGTCGCTGAAGAACACGAATGGCAGGCCCATCAAGCCCCGAGTTCTCATCCCCGCCTTGAAGGTCACGCATGACGCGTACGGGGTGATCGCACGGGCGCGCTGCCTGCCTGGGGTGGGTCTCCACCAGTTCCAGAAGGCGGCTCCGCATCTGGCGGATGCATGGAGGTGCACGCGGGTCGCGGTCACCCAGGACAGGCCCGGACGAGTGCTGATACGCGGTGTCCGGCTGGATCCGCTGAAGTTCCCCACCGAGCATCACCCCACGGGTGAGGAGCCGGACGAGACGGCCCGGTGGGATCTGGGCGTGGACGAATACGCGCAGCCGGTGTCCGTGGACCTCGCGCAGGTGCCTGGCGTGACCGTCGCCGGCCTCCCCGGCTTCGGCAAGACGAGCCTGGTCAACCGGCTGCTCTCGGACTGGGCGCCGTCGCCCGCGGTGCAGTTCGCCTGCGCGGACGGCAAGGTGTCGGCCGCGCACGAGGGCGACTACGCCGACTGGGTCCAACGCATGTTCGCCTTCGTGGGCGATGACCTGGAAGAGGCGAACAAGCTCTTCCGGCGACTGGTGGAGCTGCGGCGCGCCCGTTCGGCGTCGGTGCGCTCGGTGCTCGGGGTGAAGTCCATGTGGGACCTCGGCCCGTCCGAGAGCTGGCCGCTGGTGGTGCTGATCATCGACGAAGCGCACACGTACTTCCGCGATCACAAGGGCAGCGATCCGACGACGAAGAAGCTCGCCGCGCTCGCTGCCGAGAACGCCCGGCTCGTGGAAGACCTGGTGAAGAAGGGCCGTTCCGTGGGCCTGCTCGTCATCCTCACCACCCAGAAGTCCACCGGCGACGCGATCCCCACCTTCATCCGCGACGTGTGCCCTGTGGGCCTGAGCTTCGCCCAGAAGACCGCCGAAGCCGCCGTGGCCGCGCTCGGTGAGGAAATCCGCGAATGGCCGGACGCCAACCCGATCAACCTCCAGGACCCCACGTATGTCGGCGTCGCGTCCATGAACCACCAGTCGCAGCCCGGCTTCACTCGCATCCGTACGCCGTACGTCCCGGACGCTGACGCGGCCCGTGTCGCTGAGCAGACCGCGAACCTGGCCACCGACCCCTACGCCCTCCTCGAAGCCGTCCTCGGCCCTCGGATGGCGGACACCGATCTGATCAAGGCCGACGACGCCGAAGCGGCCTGACCGACTGCCCCTGACGCTCACAACGCCAAGCGAGAGGAGGTGAACACCCATGACAGAGGACCGAATCACTCAGCGCACCATCACCGCCGTCATGATCGTCATTGCCGCGCTGGCGTTCGTCTTCTCCTTCGGCAACGTCTGGTCTCTGGCCCTGCGTCTGGGCGTCCCCGGCCCGATCGCGCCGCTCATCGCACCGATGGTGGACCTCTCCGTGGTCGGCCTCCTGGTCGCCCTGCGGTACCTCTCCCTGCGCGGCCTTCCCGCCGAACAGATGACGGCTGCCACCCGTCTGATGCACTTCTCCGGACTGCTAACCCTGGCCCTCAACGTCGCCGAACCGATCGCCGCCAGACACTACGGCCGCGCCGCCGTGGATGCCGTGGCCCCGCTGCTCCTCCTCGGCTGGGGCTCCGTCGGCCCGCAACTCCTCAGGGCCTTCCACACCGTCGTGCGGCCGGCCGCCCCGGCTTCCCTGCCGGACCGGACCGAGGCTCAGCCCGAGGAGACGCCCTCCGACCCGGTCCCCGCTACGGCACCGCCCACCGTCCCGGCCGAGCCCATCACGCCGATGTCGACCCCGGCCCCGCTCGCGCCGCCCACCGCCCCGGTTCCTGCCTCAGCTGCGGTCAAGGTGCCTGAGCCGCTCCTCACCGAAGCACGTTCCATCGCTGCGTCCCACCGCGCCGAGCACAGCGAGCCCATCACCGCGGCTCAGCTCAAGACGCGGCTCGGCATCGGCCTGCCCATGGCCATCGCACTCCACGCCGCCCTGTAGGGCCGCGTCCTTCGCAAGCTCCCGGCATCTCTGCCTCGCCCTCTCCGGGCCCGACCTGTCATGCCTGCGGGCAGCAGCCCGAGCGCACTGAATCGCTGCTGCCCGCAGGTCTCACCCTCGCGCCAGAAGGGACACCCCGCCACCCATGCGTCGCCCCCTCGACCTGCGCCACGTCATCAGTCCCGGCCTGCGGGACCTGGTCGAACTGGCCAACACCCACGACTTCGACCGCGTCACCGAACAGGTCCGCAACCTGCGTGGCTGCACGAACCCCGTCAACCTGCACGGCTGGACGGTCACCACCGACCGGACCACCAGGCAGGTGATCCACTCCTACCGCTCCGAGAACGAACCCTCCGGGCGCCTGCTCACCACCTGCGGCAACCGTCGCGCCTCCCGCTGCCCCGCCTGCTCTCGCCTCTACGCCGCCGACACGTACCACCTGATCAAGGCCGGCCTGTCGGGCGGCAAGAACGTCGCCGAGTCCGTTCGGGACCACCCCCGCGCCTTCGTCACCCTCACCGCTCCCTCCTTCGGCCCCGTCCACAACCGCCCCACCACCGATGTGGGCAAGCCGCGTCCCTGCGCGTGCGGCGAAAGCCACTCCGCCGACGCTCCCGAACTCGGCACCCCGCTCCGCCCGGCGGGCTACGACTACGCGGGGGCCGTGTTGTGGAACGCCCATGCCGGAGCTCTGTGGGCGCGATTCACCACCTATCTGCGTCGCGCGCTTGCCGAGCACCTCGGCATGACGCAGAAGGCGCTCACCGCGGCCCTCCGCGTCTCCTTCGCCAAGGTCGCCGAGTACCAACAACGCGGCCTGGTCCACTTCCACGCCGTGATCCGCTTCGACGGACCCGAGGGCCACACCAGCTCGCCCCCGCCCTGGGCCACCTTCCACGCGCTTCACGTCGCCGTGGGCCTGGCGGTCGAGCGTGCCCGGCTCACCGTGGAATCGGACGCCGTCGGCGAGCGCGTCATCGAGTGGGGCGACCGGTTCAAGGTCGATGAGATCTCGGCCCTGGGCGACGGCGAACTCACGGACGCCAAGGTCGCCGGATACGTCGCCAAGTACGCCACCAAGAACGCCGAGGGCGCGGGAACGGTGGACCGCACCCTCACATGCCACCACTGCGCTGGACGCGGCCACGTACGCGGCCCTGACGGCTTCCGCGATCTGTGCGCCGACTGCGACGGCACCGGCCAGGCCGAGCCCCTCGCCTCCCTCCCCGTACAGCAGCACGCCCGGCAGATGATCCGCACCGCCTGGGACCTCGGCCACCTCCCAGAGTTCGCCCATCTCAAGCTCTGGAAGTGGGCCCACATGCTCGGCTTCCGCGGCCACTTCTCCAGCAAGTCCCGCGCCTACTCGACCACCCTCGGCGCCCTCCGCGACGTACGCCGTGCCTGGCGCACCGCCCAGGCCGAAGCCGCCCGCATCCGGGCCGGCCTCCCCGTCGACGACGAGAACACGACCCTCGTCACCGACTCCTCGTGGTCCTACCTCAGCAGCGGCTACCGCCCCGGCGAGGAACTCCTCGCGGCCCAGGTCCGCCACGACTTAGCCCACACCGCGCGTCTGAAATCCGAAGGAGAACCCTGGCTGTGACTACCCGGACTCACGCCGACACGCGGACCCTGACACTGGTCGAAGCGCTCGCTGAGATCAGGGTCTCCCGAGCGGCCTTCTACCGAATGCGCGCCCGGGGCCAGGCTCCGAAGCATCTGAAGCTCCCCAACGGCCAGATCCGTATCCGCCGGGCTGATCTCGATGCCTGGTTCGACGGCTGCGAGGTGCAGGAAGCGTGCTGACTTATGACGTTCAGGTCTGGGGCATCCGTAAGCGGCCCAACCGTGCCGCGGCCTATCAGCTTCGGTGGCGCGTCGGCCCGCGTCCCTTCTCCAAGAGCTACAAGATCAAGGCTCAGGCCGACGGGCGCCGCTCAGAGCTCCTGACCGCCTTACGCAACCGCGAGCAGTTCGATATGGACACCGGTCTGCCCGCCTCGGAGGTACAGGCCCTCAACTCCTCGACCTGGTACGTCCACACTCGCGCCTACGCCGAGATGAAGTGGCTGGTCGCCTCGGCCAAGCACCGTGCGAGCATCGCTGACACGCTCGCCACCATCACGCCGAAGCTGGTCAAGGACAAGCGTGGGGCTCCGGCTCCGAAGGTGCTCCGCATCGCGCTCTACTCGTGGGTCTACCGGTTCGTCGTCGGCGATGACGGCACGCTGAGGCCGCGTCTCGACGTTGAAGAGCCGCCTGCGGACATCGTGGCCGCGCTGGACTGGATCGGCCGGAAGTCCGTGGACATCACCGACCTCAACACTCCTGCGGTGGTTCGTAGGGCGCTCGACGCGCTGACGTTGAAGCAGGATGGCACGGCCGCTGCCGAGAACACGGTGAACCGCAAGCGGACGGTCTTCAGCAACTGTCTCCGGTACGCGGTAGAGCGGGAGCTGCTGACGACCCTGCCCCTCGACAAGGTCGACTGGACCCCGCCCGAAACTGACGACGAAATCGACTTTCGGTTCGTACCCGGCCCGAAGCTGGCGAAGGCGCTGATCGACTCTGTAGGCAAGCAGGGGGCACGGGGGCGGTACCTGATGGCGTTCTTCGGCTGCCTCTACTACGCGGCCAACCGCCCTGGGGAGGCGGCCAATCTCCGCGAGAACGACTTCACCTTGCCCGAAGAAGGGTGGGGTGAAATCTTGCTGTCGACGAGCACGCCTCGCGTCGGATCCGGATGGACCGACACGGGCGAGTCGTTCGATACGCGCGGCCTGAAGAAGCGGGCCCGCAAGGCGACGCGACCTGTACCGATTCCCCCCGTCCTCGTGCGCCTGGTCCGCGAGCACATCAAGGAGTTCGGCACCGCTGAAGACGGCCGGCTGTTCCATGCGGCCCAGGGTGGCGGTCTGCTGTCCAAGGAGTACGGAAAGATCTGGAAAGCGGCTCGTCTCGCGGTGCTGACCGACTCTGAAGCGGCTTCCCCTCTGGCGGACGTGCCGTACTCCCTGCGGCACGCGGGCGTCTCGCTCTGGCTTGAGTCTGGCGTCTCCCCAGCCGAAGTCGCACGCCGGGCCGGCCACAGCATCGCGGTCCTGTTCCGCTTCTACGCCAAAGCGATCCATCGCAACCAGCAGCATGCGAACCAGCAGATCGATCGGGCACTTGGCTTTACTGATGAGTATTAGACATATCGTTCAGCACCGTGGCGCCGCCTCCACCTACTTCTGGTGAGGCGGCGCCTCGGCTTTGTCGAGTCGCCTCTCTGTGGCGATTCGCGATGCCCACCGAGGCTTCGAACCCAAGCTGGCCCTGATCTGTGCACTACCTCCGCAGGAACGCATGCAGCAGCGTGACAACGGCGACGGCCACCCCAAGGGCTGCGCCAAGAGCCGGGTGGTTCAAAACCAGGTAGACGGTGAAGGCCCCGACGAGCATGAGCAGAAGGGTGCGTGTGCTGATGTGATCCATTTACCTCTCCAAGTGGGTGACTTGGATCAAGCGTCAGTAGCCCTCCGCCTCGGTTGACGGTTTCTTACAGCCCTTCGTGATCTTTTACAGTCTCTGACACACCATGACGCTAGGTGACATCATGGGCAGGTCATGTGGGGAAGAAAAACAGGGGGTAACGCGTGGCGCAGTGGCTGAGGCCGAAGCTTCCCGAAGGGCCTCTCCAAGTCTTAAACCGAGAACTCCACGCGCTGCATGGCAAAGCGGGGTACCCCTCAGCTCGCAAGCTCTACCTGGCTGTGGGCAAGGTTGTCAGTCACACGAACATCCACCATGCCTTCATCAAGCCCACCCTGCCGTCCTGGGGCGTGGTCGAAGTGGTTGTCGAGCAACTGACTCACCTTGCTCGCCCCCGTCTTGTGGCTGAGACGGAGGTCAACCGCTTCAAGATCCTTTGGGACGAAGCGCATGCTTCACCTTCGATCCCTCGACCGACCGCCCATGCTCCAGGGTCACTGCAAACGAGTGAACGTAAGCCCACACCTGACAGCGCCCCCGCAACCTTCCTTCCTGGCGCGTTCATCAACCGAAACCGACTGATCTACGAGGCGATCCTTGACCTTCACAGGGCAGGAAAGCCAGTGGGCGTACCTCAAGTCGCCGCTGAACTCGAACGACGAGGCCAGCTCGAATTTTGCGGCGGCGAAGACTACCTGTTCGAGTGCGTGAAGGTTGCCATCAAGGGGGCGTACGACGCAGGAACTAGCCTCTCCGAGTTCGCTGCTCAGAACGCACGCAAGGTACGGACCGCCGCCAAAGCGCGGGAAGAGCTGCTGGTTTCTGTGTTCCAGCACGGCTCGAACCCTGAGCGCGTACGACAAGCTTTCGAGCAGGCGACCGATCTGCATCCGCACTGGACGCGGACGCAGGGTGGGAACGACGCGTCGGAATGACTTCCGTCTCGCGCAGGCCGCCCTCGCTCTGACCCGTGGGTGGCTGCCATAGCTGGCCGGAGGCACCTGATGAGGGGCTAACTCAGCCGGAAATCTGGTCCACCCGTGGTCCACACGCGCTGATCCACAACGCGACAGAGCCGGATCAAGGTGAGACAGGGCCATGCAGAAGGGGTGCCTCTCGCCGAGAGGCACCCCTTCTGATCTGCATCGCTTCTAGCCGTGCGGAGGTGGTGGGATTTGAACCCACGGTGACATCGCTGCCACGACGGTTTTCAAGACCGTTCCCTTCGGCCGCTCGGGCACACCTCCCCGCGGCGCCGTTCACCGGCGACGCGGGGACAAGAGTAACGGGTTGGCACGCGCGCGCGAGTCGCCCGGCACGGTCAGCTGTCGCCGCTACGGGATCCCAGGGTGACCTCGGCGGTGTGGGTCTTGCCGTCGCGCTCGTAGGTGATCGTCACCTGGTCGCCCGGCTTGTGGGTCCAGATCTCGCCGATCAGGGTGGGACCGCTGTCGATCACATGGTCGTCGAGCTTGGTGATGACGTCGCCCGACTTCAGGCCCGCCTTGTCGGCGGGGCCGCCGGACTCGACGGAGGAGGCACCGCCGGCGCCCGTGTCGGTGATCTTCGCGCCGTTCGCCGAGTCCTGGAGGGAGACGGAGGCGCCGATCTTCGCGTAGACCGGCTTACCGGTCTTGATCAGCTGCTGGGCGACGTACTTGGCCTGGTTGATCGGGATGGCGAAGCCGAGGCCGATCGAGCCGGACTGGCTGGTGCCGCCCAGGCCGCCGCTGCCGGTGGACTGGATCGCGGAGTTGATGCCGATGACGTTGCCCTGGGCGTCGAGCAGCGGACCGCCGGAGTTGCCCGGGTTGATCGAGGCGTCCGTCTGGAGCGCGCTCATGTAGGACGCCTGGCTGCCGGAACCGTCGCTGGAGGCCACCGGGCGGTTCTTGGCGCTGATGATGCCCGTCGTCACCGTGTTGGACAGGCCGAAGGGGGCGCCGATGGCGATGGTGGAGTCGCCGACCGCCACGTCGTCGGAGTTGCCGAGGGTCAGCGGCTTCAGGTCCGAGGGGGCGTTCTTGAGCTTGATGACCGCCACGTCGTAACCCTGCGCGTGACCGACCACCTCGGCGTTGTACTTCTTGCCGTCGGGGAAGGTGGCCGTGAGCTTGCCGCCGTCGACCGCGTCCGCGACGACGTGGTTGTTGGTGACGATGTGGCCCTGGGTGTCGAACACGAAGCCGGTACCGGTGCCGCCCTCACCGTTGGTGGACTCGGCCTCGATGGTGACGGTGCTCGGCAGCGCCTTGGAGGCCACCGCCGCGATGGTGCCCGGGTCGCGCTTGACGGCGCCGCCGCTGGTGGAGGCGGAGACGGTCGTGGAGCCGCTGTTGTCGTCGTTCTTCGCCAGCGTGTAGCCGAGCCCCCCGCCGAGGCCGCCGGCGACCAGCGCGGCCACCAGGACCGCCGCGACGAGACCGCCGCGGCCGCCGCCGGACTTGGGCGCGGGCGGCTGGTACGAGGCACCCCAGCCGGAACCCGCACCGCCGCCGTCGGCGTACGCGGGCGTGACCGGCGGCGGGGGCGGCCAACCGCCCTCGGGCGCGGACCCGGCGTTCTGGACCCCGTTGTTCTGGACTCCGTCGTACGAGCCGGCCGAGGCGTACGCGGGTGCGTGCCCGGCGTGCTCCGGCGTTCCGGGGGCGGCCGGCATCACCGGCGGGACCGGAGTCGTGGGCGCGCTGTCGGGCGTGGTGGCCTGCGGGGAAGCCACGGGAGATTCCACCGGCACAGGAGGTGCTGACGGGGCCTGGGGAACCTCGGTGCCCTCGTTCTCGGTGCTCACAGCTCTTCTCCTCGATCCACGGCTGTTTGTTCTCGGTCGCACTCGGTCACGCTCGGTCATGCTTGTCGTCGACCCGGCGCGCTGCAGCTGTGCATGGTTTTGTATGCGGACAGCTTTTCCCACGGGCCGTCAGAGCACCATAAGCGGTGGCTGTGGGAACGGGACCATCCTTTATATGCGACATTCTGCTATGAGGCGGGACACTTTTTCGGATGCCTCCGGCCCGACGCCTACCCCGCTCCGGTGACACCATGACGCGGTGACCCAAGCACGGCAGCACCACATTCAAGTCGTCGCCCATCGCGGAGCCTCCGAGGATGCTCCCGAGCACACCCTTGCCGCGTACAGGAAGGCGATCGAGGACGGCGCGGACGCCCTCGAGTGCGATGTCCGGCTGACCGCCGACGGCCATCTCGTCTGTGTGCACGACCGCCGCGTCAACCGTACGTCCAACGGCCGCGGAGCGGTGTCCGCCCTGGAACTCGCCGAACTCGCGGCGCTGGACTTCGGCTCCTGGAAGAAGCGTGACCTGTGGCACCTGCGCGACGAGGAGCCCGACTGGGAGGTCCGCCCCGAGGACCCCGAGGACACCTCCGTCCTCACCCTGGAGCGGCTGCTCGGACTCGTCGCCGACTCTGGACGCCGGGTGGAGCTGGCCATCGAGACCAAGCACCCCACCCGCTGGGCCGGACAGGTCGAGGACCGGCTGCTGCTGCTCCTGAGGCGGTTCGGCCTGGACGCCCCGCCCACGCCCGAGGAGTCGGCCGTGCGCGTCATGAGCTTCTCGGCGCGCTCGCTGCACCGCGTGCGGGCCGCCTCGCCGACGCTTCCCACGGTGTCCCTCATGCAGTTCGTCTCGCCACGGCTGCGCGACGGACGGCTGCCGGCCGGCGTCCGGATCGCCGGCCCCTCGCTCCGGATCGTGCGCGGCAACCCGGGTTACGTCGAGCGCCTGAAGGGCGCCGGCCACCAGGTCCACGTGTGGACCGTGAACGAGCCCGAGGACGTCGATCTCTGCGTCGGCCTGGGCGTCGACGCCATCATCACCAACCGGCCGCGCGCGGTTCTCCAACAATTGGGGCGCTGACTCGGCCTTCCCATGAAACAACCCTTGACCCAGGCGTTTCGGTGAAGCATCCTCCGATCTCGGCCATACCGACGAAATCCAGCCACTCCCTGTCGGAAGTGCTCCGGCGCGTTCGCTCCGTGTTCGACCGCCTCGAGTGCGTCACGACACGTGGATCAGCCGGTTTCCGGTACAGGCCAATGGGGCATCCACACCGTGGCGTGGGGCGAAGGAGGTCTCGGGGGTGGCGTTGGTGGTGGCACAGGAGGTGCCCACGTCGTCGAGCATGGCCGTACCCCATGGCCCTGCGGGCGTAGGGGCCGCAAGACACCGGATGCGCGATCAGTTGCGCAGCGGCGGTGTGGCGGAATCGGTCATCGACGATGCCGTACTGATCCTTTCCGAACTTTTGAGCAATGCGTGCAAGCACGGCAGGCCACTGGGGGACGCATCCGCCGGGGACGGCGACGTCCGGGCCGCGTGGCGCGTCGACCAGAGCGGCCGGCTGACCGTCGAGGTGACGGACGGCGGCGGACCGACCCGCCCGGCCCCGGCCACTCCCTCGGTCACCGCGCACGGCGGCCGCGGACTGAACATCATCACGGCGCTGGCCGACGACTGGGGCGTCCGGGACGACGCCCGGGGCGAGGTCACGGTGTGGGTCGTCGTCCACGAGGACGTCCATGATCCCGACGCCGGATACGGACGGGCGGGTTTCGCCGCCCGGGTCGCGCCGGTCGTGCCGGCGATGCGCGACCTCTCCTTCGCGGACGCGTTCGACGACCTGGGCTGAGCCCCGGGCGGCAGCCCCGTCGGGTACCGGTGCCCGCCGTACGGGGCGGCCGTGGCGGGACACCGCCGCCCGCGTCGTCCACAGGTCCCGTGGGTTCTCGTACGAGCGGCTAGGCTCCCGCCCGTACAGACGAGCCGTAACCGGGAGACAGCCACGATGGCCAAGAAGCGACCCCAGACGACGGCCGGGCGGCCGCAGCTCAGTGATGCGGAGATCCCGGTCGTCGGCGCCCGCGAACCCTGCCCCTGCGGCAGCGGCCGCCGCTACAAGGCGTGCCACGGCCGGGCCGCCGCCCAGGCCGCGGCCGAGCTGGTGCACCGCCCCTTCGAGGGGCTCGTCGGCGAGTGCGACTGGGTCGCGCTGCGCGAACTGGTGCCCGCGGCCACGGTCGGGCTGACCCTCAAGGACGGCCTGCCCGAGGGCGTCCCCTCGGTCACCCTGGCCACGGTCCTGCCGATGGCCTGGCCCGCGCTGCGCCGCGAGGACGGTTCGGTGCTGCTCGGCCTGCAGAACGACACGGCGTCGGGCGACATCAGCCGCGACCTCGCCGACACGCTGCTGCGCGCGCTGGAGGCTCGGCCCGGCTCCCCGGTCCAGGGTCGCCGCGCCCCGGCGGACGGTCCCCGGCTCCAGGACCTCCTCGACCCCGAAGGCACCTTCGAGCCAGTTGTGCACGAGGGCTTCGAGTTCTGGGTCCCGGACGCGGAGAACTCCACCCCCGAGGTGACCGCCTCCCTGGAGCGGGCCAACGACGCGGCCATCCCGACCGTGAAGCTGACCGGCGTGGACTCCGCCTACTGGTGCGAGACCCCGGAGAAGAACCATCTGCGATGGGTCATGCCGCACGCCGAGGAACACCTTCTGGACGCTCTGGCGCGACTGCACGCGGCGGGCCGCTCCAGCCTCGGCGAGGGCACCCGGCTGGTGGGCTCCTTCCGCGCGCACGGCCTGACCGTGCCGGTCTGGGACCTGCCGAGCGGTGTCGGCGCGGACGAGATCGAGAAGCCGGCGGCCGAGTTCGCCGAGCGTCTCGCCGCGGCGCTGGCCTCGGACGCCCCGCTCACCCCCGAGGAGCGTCGCGCGCGCGGCGGGCTCACCAACCGACAGGTGACGCTCAGCTGACGTGCCGGTGCCGCCTCCCCCCGGGCTGACCGGTCGGTCAGCCCGGGGAATCGTCCGGCTGTCGTGACTCCTGCCACAACTCCCGCCGGGCATAGGCCAGTCGGTGTCCGAATAGCCCTGTCATGGACTGCTGCGCGGTGTCCGAATAGCCGAGGGAAACAAGAGATCGAATTTGCTTGGGGCCGATCTCTTGTTACCGTTCCAGTAGCCCGGTTGCTGGTGCATCCCCCGTCGCCAGCAACCGGGTCTTTCCATGCCCGGCGCCGACCGGTGCGCCCCGCCCCGGCGGGCCGCGCACGCGGGGACACCGCTCCGGCGCGTCAACCGGCCCGGCGGAAGCCCGAGTTCCCGCCCGCGTCCGACCCGGAGTCGCTCCTCGGGGCGCTCCCGCCGGCAGTCCCGAGGGAACCCTCCGCACTGCTCCCGGAGCGCAGCAGCAGCGGACCGCGCCCGGAGGGGCCCGCGAATTCCGCCACCGCCGCATAGGCGTCCGACACGTCCCGGGTGGGCTCGCGGGGCGTCTCACAGATCCCCGGCTCGTCCTCGGTGCCCACCGCGCAGTCGATCTGCACCGCGCGTCCGCCCGGCCCCATGAGGCTCAGCGCGGCGGCCAGATCGTCGCCGGTGGCGTTGCGGTAGTAGGTGCGCGCCCAGGTGTCCTCGCCCTGTGTCATGACACAGGTCTGCGCCTCGATGCCGTCCGGTGAGGTGAGTTCGGGGCCGCAGTGGGCGGCGGTGGCCAGACCCAGGCCGAGCAGCAGCGGAGAACGGCCGGGATCCGGGGACGGCGCCTTCCCGTCCCCCGGGGAGCCGGCCGCACCGGAGGAACCCGAACCACCGGAAGCCGCCGCGCCGACCGCCTCACCGTCCGTCGACGAACGTACGACCGACCGTCCCTTGGCCGTGAGGCCCGCCTGCCCGGCGGACGCCATGGCCAGTGGCAGCGCCACCGCACCTGCCACGACGCCCGCGAGGGCGAGAAGACGAACGTTCATGGACCGGAAGATAACGACCTCCGGTGGGCGCCCCGCACGGCGCACGCCCGACACCCCTACAACTCGGGCGCGCTCACACCCGTACGAGTGAGGGCCTCGACGACCGCGTCCACCACGGCCTCGACGTCGGGCACCCACGGTGCCGCCGAGCCGGGCAGCGGCGCACGCTCCCAGCGGATGGCGCCCTGTCCGGTCTCCGACGGCGGCAGGGCGAGATAGCCGCCCTCGCCGTGGAAGCGGAGGGAGCCGGGGACGAAGTCCTGGGCGTACAGCAGTTCGCCCAGCTGTTCCATCGAGTAGGGCCGCACCAGCAGCGCCCAACGGGTGGGCGAGGCCACCACCGGGCCCAGACGCATCCCCTTGCGGTCGAGCGCGGCGAGCGCGTGCGCGGCCGCGAGGGCGGGCAGGCTGACCGCGCAGGGCGCCTGGCCGCCGGTGGCGAGGACGATCGGCGCCGTCGGCCGGTTGGTCCACCACCAGCGCACCATGCGCGCGTCCGTGGTGGCCGCGAGGAGGCCGGGGTCGAACGGATGTGCACCGGGCACCGTGCACTCCGGGTCCGGGCAGCCGCAGCGGGCGCGCCCCTGCGGATCCGCCGCCACTCCCGGGAGCACCGGCCACTGCCATTCCGTCGCGAAACTCAGGGCCGCGCCGATCAACTCAGGCCCCCCGCCGTTGCGCCGGGACAGGAGCCTGCGTCGCCTTCCGAGGATCTCGCGCATGAGCGCTCGTTCCTTTCCGTTGCACGCCTGGCAACACCGAGGACCACATCACACCATGTGTCGATCACTTCACTGTGCGTACCTGTTGGCGCATCACACCCCTGTCCGAGACAAGGGGAACCCCGCTGGGCCGAACGTTGGCTGCGTCCGCGGCCGTTCCGTCCACACTGCGTCTGACAAAAGCATGGGGCGTGGCATGGGGGTGGCGAAGTCTGGCGTTTGCCGTTCCGCGCGCTTCTCTCCGCCTCCGCCACGGGAGGATGGGGTTAGGTCGTCGGTGGCTATGACGCCCGGGCCGGTCACCAGGTTCCGGGTGGTCTCCAACCGCCCCTGGCCCTTACCGAGTACGTACCCATCACGACCGCTGTGACGCTCCGTCGAGCAAGGCCAGTCGACCGCAATCGCCCGTCGCCCGAGTCAGTTTTAGGCCAACTTTGCTTTCCCGCAAGGGCTGGAGGAGGGACTCGTGAAAAGTTCCCGGAAACCTCTCGGACACCAGGAATCCCAGCAGGACAATGCTGGACATCTCCTCACGAGTGCGTGTACATGTGGAGACACTGCTAGCGGCGCAGAATGACATGGGGGTTTGCGATGCTTTTGAGCAATACGCACCGGTCGGAAAGCCGGACGACATGAACGCTCCTCACCCTCCGAAAGTGGCTGGAATCGATTCAACGGTTCCCGCACCCGCACACACTGTCGCGCCTGCGCCTGCCGCACCGGACAGCTCGCTCGTCCCTCCCGACATCGCCTGCCGCACACCGCCCGGCACCGTGCTCCAGGACCGGCTCGCCGGCTGGGTCTCGGACCTCACGACGCTGCACGAACTCACCGAACGCCTGATCCGCACGGACACCCTGTCCGACGCACTCCAGGAGCTGCTGCGGGCCGGCTCCGCCCTGGTGGGCGCCCGGCGCGGACTCGTCGTCCTGGAACCCGACGACGGTTTCGGCCCCGACACCACCGTCGGCCTGGGCCTCGGCCGCGCCGATCTCGGCCACATCGAGACCGTGCCGCGCAGCGCCCTGCCCCAGGGCACGCTTCTGGACACCGACGCCGGACTGCCCGGCGGCGCGGGCGAGATCGTGCGCCCGGATCTGTTCGCCGAGGACGGGCTCGACCCCCGCCACCGCGAGGTGGCCGCCCGTCTCGGCTACGCCGCCAGCTACGCGCTGCCCCTGTCCACCGAGGCCGCGGGCCGCCTCGGTGCCGCCGTGTGGCTCTACGACGAGCCCGCCGAGCCGGGCGAGCGCCGACGCCACCTGGTCGGCCTGTACATCCGCTACGCCACCGAACACCTCGCCCGGCTCGTCGAGGTCGAACGCACGCGCGCGTGCATGGCGACCATGTCCGAGGAACTGCTGCCCTCACGGCTGCCCCGGGTCTGCGGGGTCCGGCTCGCCGTCCGGCACCGCACCGGGCCGCGCGGCGGCGGCGACTGGTACGACACGCTGCCGCTGCCCGACGCCGCGCTGGGCCTGGCGGTCGGGTCCGTCAGCGGGTCCGGGCCGAGCGCCGTCGCCGCGATGGGCCGGCTGCGCGCCTCCCTGCGGGCGTACGCCGTGATGGAGGGCGAGGATCCCGTCGCCGTCCTGTCCGACCTGGAGCTGCTGCTGCGGCTCACCGAGCCCGCCCGCTCCGCCACCGCCCTGTTCGCCTACTGCGAACCCGCCCTGCGCAAGGTGACCCTGGCCGGCGCCGGACACTGTCCGCCACTGCTGGTCGGCGACAGGCGCACGGAGTTCGTGGAGACCTCCGTGTCGGCGCCGCTCGGGATGCTCGCCTGCTGGGAGGCGCCCAGCGTGGAGTTCGAGACGGAGCCGGGAGAGACGGTTCTGCTCTACACCGACGGGCTGCTGCACCGTACCGGCGACTGCGGGGACCGGGCCTTCGCCCGGCTGCACGCGGCGGCGGCGAGCGTCCCCAGGGCGCTGCGGACCGACCCGGACATGGTCGTGGAGCATGTGCTGCGCACCGTACTACCGGACGGACTGGACGCGGCGGACGGCGCGGAGGACGTGGTACTGCTGGCGGCCCGCTTCGAGTGACGCCCCAGCGGTGACCCCCCGGTGACCGCTCCCTGACGCCCGGTGCGGCTCTCCCGGGCCCCGGCGCAGGTCGCCGGGCATGGACCAAGGTCCTTCGGCCCTGGGCTCTCGGGCATACGACCGTACGATGGACACGGTCCAGTGCCGTATCAAGGAGGATGACCGTGGCCGACGAGCTCACCCCGGAGACCCCGGAGACTGAGTCGGAAGAGCCGATCAAGCAGCGTAAGAACGGCCTGTACCCGGGCGTGTCCGACGAGCTGGCCGAGAGCATGAAGTCCGGCTGGGCCGACACGGAGCTGCACGGCCTCGAGCCGATCGCGCAGGCCGCCGAGACCGCCGCCCGCCGTGCCGCGCTGTCCGCGCGTTTCCCCGGCGAGCGCCTGGTCGTTCCCGCGGGCAATCTGAAGACCCGCTCGAACGACACCGAGTACGCCTTCCGGGCGTCGACCGAGTACGCGTACCTGACCGGCAACCAGACCGAGGACGGCGTCCTGGTCCTGGAGCCGACCGCGGACGGCCACCAGGAGACGATCTACCTCCTGCCCCGCTCGAACCGTGAGAACGGCGAGTTCTGGCTCTCCGGGCAGGGCGAGCTGTGGGTCGGCCGCCGGCACTCCCTCATCGAGTCCGAGGCGCTGTACGGCATCCCCGCCGCCGACGTGCGCGAGCTGGCCGACAAGCTGCGCGAGGCCACCGGCCCGGTGCGCGTGGTGCGCGGCCACGACGCCGGCATCGAGGCGGCCCTGACCGACAAGGTCACCGCCGAGCGCGACGAGGAGCTGCGCGTCTTCCTCTCCGAGGCCCGCCTGGTCAAGGACGCCTTCGAGGTCGGCGAGCTGCAGAAGGCCGTCGACTCGACCGTGCGCGGCTTCGAGGACGTCGTGAAGGTCCTCGACAGGGCCGAGGCGACCAGCGAGCGCTACATCGAGGGCACCTTCTTCCTGCGCGCCCGCGTGGAGGGCAACGACGTCGGCTACGGCACCATCGCCGCCGCCGGCCCGCACGCCTGCACCCTGCACTGGGTGCGCAACGACGGCCCGGTCCGCTCCGGCGACCTGCTCCTGCTGGACGCGGGCGTGGAGACGCACACGCTCTACACCGCCGACGTCACGCGCACGCTGCCGGTCAACGGCCGCTTCAGCGAGATCCAGAAGAAGATCTACGACGCCGTGTACGAGGCCCAGGAGGCCGGTATCGAGGCGGTCCGGCCGGGCGCCAAGTACCGCGACTTCCACGACGCCGCGCAGCGCGTGCTGACCGAGAAGCTCGTCGAGTGGGGTCTCGTCGAGGGCCCGGTCGAGCGGGTGCTCGAACTCGGTCTGCAGCGCCGCTGGACGCTGCACGGCACCGGCCACATGCTCGGCCTGGACGTCCACGACTGCGCGGCCGCCCGGGTCGAGTCGTACGTGGACGGCACGCTGGAGCCCGGCATGGTCCTCACCGTCGAGCCCGGTCTGTACTTCCAGGCCGACGACCTGACGGTGCCCGAGGAGTACCGCGGCATCGGCGTGCGCATCGAGGACGACATCCTGGTCACCGAGGACGGCAACCGGAACATGTCGGACGGCCTGCCGCGCCGCTCCGACGAGGTCGAGTCCTGGATGGCCTCGCTCAAGGGCTGACCCACGGCGGCGAACGGCCGGGCACCACTGCGGTGCCCGGCCGTATCCGTGCCCGGAGCACGGGTCCCGCGTACCCGGGCGGCCCCGTGACCGGCCGCCGGCCCGCGGTCTCAGCCGCGCGGACCGACCGGCAGCGCGTCCAGGAACAGGGCACCCGCCAGCAGCCCGGCGCTGCCCCGCGGGCTCCACGCGCGCGCGTGCAGATCGGCGTCGAGGGCGTCCAGGGCGCCCCGGCCCGCCCGTGTCGCGGTACCGCCCGCCGCCAGGACCTCACGGGCACCGGCCTGGACGTGCCGCAGTCCCAGCGGACCCGCGGTGTGCAGCAGTTCGGTGTCCTGAAGGGTGGACATCACCGTCAGCAGGGCGTCGAGCCGGGCCTGTTCCTCGTCCGCACCGGCCGTGCGCGCGGCCGTGAGCGCGTCCAACGCCCGCCGTACGTGCGGGAATCCGGCCTTCGCCTCACCGCGGGCGCCGGCCGCTCCGTACTTCGCCGACACCGCCGAACCCCGCGACGGCCGCCGCGGGGCACCGCGGTCCCTGTGCGCGGCGATCCGCTTGGCGGTCGCCGCCACCTCGCGGGCTCCCGCGCCGGGGTCGAGCGCGGCCGCCGCGACCAGCAGGCCGAGCGCCCACAGCGCGCCCCGGTGACCGCCGCCGGCCAGGCCCACCGAGTGCTCGGTGCACCGCCCGATGGCGCCCAGTTCGGCGCGGAGCTGCGGGGTGGGCTCACCGGTGCGGCGGGCGGCCGCCGCCATCGCCGTGAGCCCGGGGGCCAGCGCCTTGGCCGACCAGCGCAGCAGACAGTGGTCCCGGCGGGTGGCGCGCGCGGCGAGATCACGCGGATCGGGCAGCCCCGGCTTGGGGACCAGTGCCAGTTGCCCGGTCAGCGCGTCCACCGCGGCCTGCGCCAGCGCCTCGTCCTCGCGGCGCCGGGTGGGGGGTCGGGTGCCGTGGTTTCCCGTCATGGACGTGAACGTAGGGGACGCGGACCGTCAGGGACATGGGGCGAAGCCAGGAACTGGCTGTGAATCCCGGGACACCCGAACCGCCCGCCCCCGGCTGCCCGAACCGCTACACCGCCATCAGCGGCGCGCCCTTCTTCCACTTGAGGATCTTGTCGAACCGCACCACCGCCCCGCTCCGCCCCGGCCTGTTGCCGAAGTGGACGTGGTCGGCGAGCTCATGGATGAGATGCAGTCCGCGGCCGTGTTCGGCGTCGACGTCGGCGCACGGCACGTCGGAGCGCACGGCGCGGGCGCCGTGGCCGTCGTAGCCGTCGTAGCCGTAGTGGGCGCCGTGGTCGTCGTGGCCGTCATGACCGTCGTGGCCGTCGTGGCCCTCGTGGACACGGGGTCCGTCGCCGTCGTCGCCCGCGAAGCCCGGCCCCGAGTCGGCGACCTCGATACGGCACTTCTCGCCGTCGAGGTAGGCGGTGACCCGGTACGCCTCGGGACAGCCGCCGTGCGGGGCGCCGCCGTGCTCCACGGCGTTGGCGCAGGCCTCGCCGAGAGCGACCGAGAGGTCGTAGGAGATGTCGGGATCGACGCCCGCCGTCTCCATCGTGCCGAGCAGCAGGCGCCTCGCGAGCGGAACGCTCGCAGCTTCGCACCGCAGATGGAGTGACCACCAGATGCTCATGCTCCAGCCTCCTGGCTGCGCCTCGACATACCGTTACGTATTGCCCCGAGTGCCGTTGCGTAAGCGCGCTTTCCATGTGATGCCGCCCATCCGGAGGATGCGCTCGAGGGATCAACCGGTGTATGCGGGGCCCATACGCATCAGCCGTAACAGAAGGTGATCTTCCGGTTCTCGGGATCCCGGCTCTCCCGCCGCCCTGCCGCAGGGGACCGGCGGCGCCAGTGCGATGATGGGGCGGCCATGTCTGCCCCCCACCCACGCACCACGCGCTCCGGAAGCGGTCTCCGGCTGCTGCGGGCCGCGGTGTTCGCCGCGGTCTGCGTCGTGCTGGCCGCGTGCGGCCACGCCCTCGCCTCCTGCGCGACGGTGCCCCTGTGGACGCTGGGTGCGGGGTTCCTGGGCGCGTTGGCGGTCGTCGCACCCCTCGCCGGCCGGGAGCGCTCGCTGGCCGGGATCACCGCACTGCTCGCCGCAGGCCAGACCGTGCTGCACATGCTGTTCGGCCTGGGGCAGCACGGCGCCATGGGCTCCGCGTCCACGTCGACGTCCGGCGCCATGAGCATGAACTCCATGATGTCCATGGGGTCTACGGGGTCCGCGGCCGGATCACTGTCCGACGCCGCGCTGATCCAGCGGGCCGCGCACATCCTGTGCGGAGGCACCGCCTCGGCGCTCAGTCCCGCCCAGGCCCAGCGGATCCTCGCCGACGCGCGGATCTACCCGGGAACGGGGACCGGCACGGCCACCGGCACCGCCGTCGTGCACGACCCGGCGGACGCCCTGTCGACCGCGGCCGGCTCTCTCGCCGCGCTGCTGCCCTCGCTGCCGATGCTGCTCGGCCACGCCCTCGCGGCGCTCGCCGTCGGCTGGCTGCTGCGCCGGGGCGACTCCGCCGTGCTGCGGCTCGTCGAGCTGTCGGCGCAAGGAGTCACCGAGGGGGCGCTCGTGCGTTCGCTGGGCAACGCGCTCGCGCTGGCGCGCGCCCTGCTCGCCGGACTGCCGGTCGCGCCGGAAGCGGGTCCGCGCCCGCCCCGTACCGACGCGCCCGCCCGGCCCGAACCACGCACCGCCGCCCTCCAGCACTCGGTGATCAGGCGCGGCCCGCCGGCCGCGACGGCATTCGCCCTCGCCGCCTGACACGACCGGCCGAGCCGCTCCGCGGGAGTTCCGCGAGGCGAGGACTGCCGTCGTCGTGCGGCACGCGCGCGTGCGCCCGTGATGTCCGGCTCGGAGATCACCCACCCGTACGCGCACCCCTCGTCATCGTCATCGCCGGAACCCGCCACCGGGACCCATCGGAATCCACCGGAATCCATGGCCTCCGTGGGGGTTCCCGCGCCGGAACCACATGAACCACATGAAGTGGAGTGCTCTCTTTCATGCAGGCTTCTCGTATCGCCGCCACCGTCGCCCTCGCCGGTTCGGCCGTTCTCGCCCTGTCCGCCCCGGCCTTCGCACACGTCAGCGTGCAGCCGGAGGGCACGGCCGCCAAGGGCGGCTACGCCGTCGTCGACTTCAAGGTCCCCAACGAGCGCGACAACGCCTCGACCACCAAGCTCGAGGTCACCTTCCCCGCCGACCACCCGCTGGCCTCGGTGATGCCGCAGCCGGTCGCCGGCTGGAAGGTCCAGGTCACCAAGTCCAAGCTGGCCAAGCCGCTGGAGCTGCACGGCAAGAAGATCGCCGAGGCCGTCACCAAGGTCACCTGGACCGCCGACGGCAAGGGCCTCGAGCCCGGCTACTTCCAGAAGTTCCCGCTCTCCGTCGGCACGCTCCCCGAGGACACCGAAGAACTCGTCTTCAAGGCGATCCAGACGTACTCCAACAACGAAGTCGTGCGCTGGATCGAGGTGCAGGAGGACGGCGCGGAGGAGCCCGAGAACCCGGCTCCGGTGCTTCAGCTGTCCGCCGCCACCGAGGACGGCCACTCCCACGGCTCGGCCTCCGCCGAGGACGCCTCCGCCGAGCACGACGACTCCAAGGCCGCCGCGAGCGGCAGCGCCGAGGCCGCGGCGGCCACCGACAGCTCCGACACCACCGCCCGCGTGCTGGGCGTGGTCGGCATCGCCGTCGGGGTGGCCGGGGTCGCGTACGGCGTGGCCGCAGGCCGCCGGCGCGGCACCGACAGCGACGCCCGAGCCTGACCCTCCCTGCTGTGCGCCGGGGGCCGTACGGCCCCCGGTGCACGGCACGGTTCTCACATCTGGGACATTTCTCTATGCGCAAGAAGACGTTCGCAGTGGCCGCGCTGCTCGCCGCCGCCACACTCACGCTCTCCGCCTGCGGCAGCGGCGACAAGGGCGAGGGCCCTGTCACCGTCGTCGCCGAGGAGACCTCGCAGCAGGCGGCCACCGTCCTCGACCAGCCCTTCGAAAAACCGGACCTGGTCCTCACCGACACCCAGGGCAAGTCGTACGACCTCCGCAAGGAGACCGCCGGCCGGCCCACGCTGATCTACTTCGGCTACACCAACTGCCCCGACATCTGTCCGCTGACGATGAACAACCTCGCCGTCGCCAAGAAGCAGCTTTCCAAGGCCGACCAGGACAAGCTGCGGATCGTGTTCGTCACCACCGACCCGGAGCGGGACACCTCGGCCGCACTCGGCGCCTGGCTCAAGGGCATCGACCCCCAGGTCGTCGGCCTGACGGGCGACTTCGCCACCATCCAGGCCGGTGCCCGCAGCGTCGGCATCACCGTCGAGGCGCCGCACAAGGACAAGAACGGCAAGACCGTCTCCACGCACGGCACCCAGGTCATCGCCTTCTCGCCGAAGACGGACGCGGGCTACCTGGTCTACAGCGACCAGGCCACCGTCGACGACTACACCAAGGACCTCCCCAAGATCGTGAAGGGGCAGAACCCGTGAGGCGTCCGGGCACCGCCGCGGCGACGGCAGCCGGGGTGGTCTTCGGGGCGCTGGCCCTGACAGGGTGTGGAGGTGCG
Source organism: Streptomyces sp. NPDC001443 (assembly GCF_053597355.1). Taxonomy (NCBI): domain Bacteria; kingdom Bacillati; phylum Actinomycetota; class Actinomycetes; order Kitasatosporales; family Streptomycetaceae; genus Streptomyces; species Streptomyces sp. NPDC001443. Next base: position 26,857 of record NZ_JBSFIA010000048.1, on the reverse strand, counting down.
GACTCCGCCGCCTCGGGCACCTCCGGGGCCTCAGGGGCTTCAGGGGCCGAACTGTCCGTCAGCTCCGCCTACATGCCGCAGCCGGTCTCCGCCTCGATGGCGGCGGGCTTCCTGACCATCGCCAACACGGGCGCCGCGAAGGACGAGCTGACCTCCGTCACCAGCGACATCGCGGGCAGCGTCACCGTCCACGAGACCGTCGGCACCTCGATGCAGGAGGTGACCTCCCTCGACGTACCCGCGCACGGCCGACTCGTCTTCGAAAGCGGCGGGAACCACCTGATGTTCGAGAAGCTGAAGCACAGGCCCACGCAGGGCCAGAAGGTGGCCGTCGTGCTGCACTTTGCCCAATCCGGACCCGTCACGGTCGAGATACCGGTGAAGTCGGCGACGTACAACCCCAAGACCGGGCACTGAGGGAGGACCCCCTTGACACAGACCATCGCCCCACGCGTGCGCACCCTGGTGCTGCTGTTCCTGGCCGTCATCGGCGCGAGCCTCGTCGCCGCCGGCCCGGCCTCCGCGCACGCCGCGCTGACCGGCAGCAACCCCGCGCAGGGGGTGGTGGTCGACAAGGCGCCGACGCAGATCTCGCTCACCTTCTCCGAGCAGGTCGCCCTGTCCGACGACGCGCTGCGCGTACTCGACCCCAAGGGCAAGCGCGTCGACACCGGCAAGCCGGCCAACACCAGCGGCACCACGTACGCCGTGGGTCTGCACAGCGGACTGCCCGACGGCACCTACACCGTCACCTACCAGGTCGTGTCGGCGGACAGCCACCCCGTCGCCGGCGCCTACACCTTCTCCGTCGGCGCGCCCTCGCGGACCGCCGTCTCCGCGGACGGGCCGACCGTCGGCGGCGGGGTCGTCGGCTGGCTGTACGGCTTCGGGCGGTACCTGTCGTACGCCGGTTTCATCGTGCTGACCGGCGGGGCGGCCTTCGTGCTCGCCTGCTGGCAGCGCGGCGCCGGGGTGCGGGCCGTGCAGCGGCTCGTCGTCTCCGGCTGGATCACGCTCACCGCGGCCACCCTCGCCCTGCTGCTCCTGCGCGGCTCCTACACCGGCTCCGGCAAGGTCGGCGACGTCTTCGACCTGAACCTGCTCGGCACGGTCCTGCAGACCAAGACCGGCGCCGCGCTGGTCTCCCGGCTGCTGCTGCTCGCAGCGGCCGCGCTGTTCATCGCCGTGCTGTTCGGTGCCTACGACAAGCGTGAGGACACCGAGAAGCGGGACCTGACCTTCGGGCTCGCGCTCGGCGGAACCGTCGTGGCCGCCGGGCTCGCCGCGAGCTGGGCGATGGCCGAGCACGCCTCGACCGGACTCCAGCCAGGCATCGCCATGCCGGTCGACGTCGTCCACCTGCTGGCCGTCGCCACCTGGCTCGGCGGGCTGGCGACCCTGCTCGTCGCGCTGTACCGGGCCCCCGCGCACACGGCCGTCGACAGCGAGGCCGTACGCCGCTTCTCGGCGGTCGCCTTCGGCAGCGTCCTCGCCCTCGTGGCGACCGGCGTCTACCAGTCGTGGCGTCAGCTCGGCTCCTGGTCGGCCTTCACCGACACCGCCTACGGTCGGCTGCTTCTCGTCAAGATCGGTCTGGTGGCACTGCTTGTCGGCATCGCCTGGCTCTCGCGCCGGTGGACGGCACGGCTGTCCGACGGGGTCGTGGCCGAGGCCGAGATCCAGGCCGAGAAAGCCGAGAAGGCCGAGAAGGCCGAGAAGGCCGAGAAGGCCGAGAAAGCCGAGAAAGCCAAGGAACCCGCGGGGGCGCGGAAGAGTTCCGGGTCCACTGCTCCTGTCGCGTCCGCCGGAACCGCCGAGGCGGCCACCGCCCCGTCCGCCGAGACAGCCGAAACCGCCGATGCTGTCACTGCCACTGCCACTGCCACTGCCACTGCCACTGCCGCGTCCGCCGGCACGGCCGGCAGCAGCGCGGACCCGGCGGCCGCGGGCGCCCCCGGACGCGCCGCCCAGCTCGCCCGGCAGCGTGCCGCGGTCGAGGCCGCCCGGCAGAAGCGGCTGCGCGACGCCGACCCCGAGCGTCACGGGCTGCGCCGGTCGGTGCTCGCCGAAGCGGGCGTCGCCGTCGTCCTGCTGGCCGTCACCACGGTGCTGACCCAGACCGAACCCGGCCGTACCGAGCAGGACGCCAAGGCCGCCACCGGGTCCTCGTCGTCCGCCTCCTCGGACCCGTCCGCCTCGGGTGCGGTGACCCTCGACATGCCCTTCGACACCGGCGGCAAGGACGGCAAGGGCGTGGTGAGCGTCGACCTCGACCCCGCGCGGGTCGGCGCCAACCAGATGCACGTCTACGTGGAACGGCCCAACGGCCGCGGCTTCGACGTCCCCGAGGTGAAGGTCGCCTTCACCCTCACCGCCAAGAGCATCGGGCCGCTGCCCGTCGTCCCCGACCACATCACCACCGGACACTGGGCGGCGAGCGGGGTACAGCTCCCCATGGCCGGCGACTGGAAGATCGCCGTGACCGTGCGGACCTCCGACGTCGACCAGGTGACCGTCTCCAAGAACGCGCAGATCGGCTGAACCACACCATGGCTGACCACCCGTCCGTCCCGCAGACCCGTACCCCCGAGGCCGTACCCGGGGCCGTCCTCGGGGCGGACGCCTCCGCACCGACCCCTGCCGCCGAGGGGCTCACCCGGCGCAAGCTGCTCGGCACCGCCGGCGCCACCGGACTCGTCCTCGGCGCGGCGGGCGCGGCCGCGGGCCACGCCGCCGTGCCCGCCCAGGCCACCCCGCTCACCGCGCTCGGCAGCGGCCGGGCGATGTTTCACGGGAAACATCAGCCCGGCATCACCGAGGGCCTCCAGGCCCGCGGTCATCTCGTCGCCTTCGACCTGACGGCCGGCGCGGGCCGCAAGGAGGCGGCCGCGCTGCTGCGCCGCTGGTCGGTCACCGCCGAACGGCTGATGTCCGGCGCGGCCGCCGCACACGACGACACCGGCGTGGCCCGGGACGCCGGTCCGTCCTCGCTGACGCTGACCTTCGGGTTCGGCCACAGCTTCTTCACCCGGACCGGGCTCGAGAAGCAGCGCCCGGTCTCCCTCGACCCGCTGCCCGACTTCTCCTCCGACCACCTCGACAAGTCCCGCAGCGACGGCGACCTGTGGGTGCAGATCGGCGCCGACGACGCCCTGGTCGCCTTCCACGCCCTGCGCGCCGTCCAGAAGGACGCGGGCAGCGCGGCCCGGGTCCGCTGGCAGATGAACGGCTTCAACCGCTCGCCCGGCGCCACCGCCCACCCCATGACCGCCCGCAACCTCATGGGCCAGCTGGACGGCACCCGCAACCCCAGGCCCGCCGAGTCCGACTTCGACCGGCGGATCTTCGTGCCCGCGTCCGGCTCGAAGGACCCGGGCTGGATGTCCGGCGGCTCCTACGCCGTCGTACGCCGTATCCGCATGCTCCTCGACGACTGGGAGCGGCTCTCGGTCGCGGCCCAGGAGCAGGTGATCGGGCGGCGCAAGGACGACGGCGCGCCGCTGTCCGGGGGCGGTGAGACGACCGCGATGGACCTGGAGAAGCGGGACTCCGCGGGCGATCTGGTCGTCCCCCTCGACGCGCACGCCCGGATCACCCGGCCCGACACCAACGGCGGCGCGGCCATGCTCCGGCGCCCCTTCTCGTACCACGACGGCATCGACCCGGACGGCACGCCGGACGCGGGGCTGCTCTTCGTCTGCTGGCAGGCCGACCCGCTGCGCGGCTTCGTACCGGTGCAGCGCAAGCTCGACCGGGGCGACGCGCTGTCGAAGTACATCCGCCACGAGGCCAGCGGACTGTTCGCGGTGCCGGGCGGCGCGGCCGAGGGGGGGTACGTGGGGCAGCGGCTGCTGGAGGGCTGAGCCCCGGCCACCGGTCGAGACGGTCACCCGGTTGCCCGTACGGCCCACTAGGGTGAGGCCATGCCAGCCAGCTATGCGTATCTCGGCCCCGAAGGCACCTTCACCGAAGTCGCCCTGCGGACCCTCCCGGAAGCGGCGACCCGGGAGCTGATCCCGTACGTGTCCGTGCAGTCCGCGCTCGACGCGGTACGCACCGGCGAGGCCGAAGCCGCGTTCGTGCCGATCGAGAACTCCGTCGAGGGCGGTATCACCACCACCCTGGACGAGCTGGTCGCGGGCGCGCCGCTGATGATCTACCGCGAGGTGCTGCTGTCCATCACCTTCGCGCTGCTGGTCAAGCCCGGCACCCAGTTGTCCGACATCAAGACGGTCACCGCTCACCCGGCCGCCCAGCCGCAGGTGCGCAACTGGCTGAGGGCCAACCTGCCGAACGCGGTCTGGGAGTCGGCCGCCTCGAACGCGGACGGCGCCCGCCTGGTCCAGGAGGGCCGCTACGACGCGGCTTTCGCGGGCGAGTTCGCGGCCGCCCGCTACGGCCTCGAGCCGCTGGAGACCGGCATCCACGACGCCGAGAACGCCCAGACCCGGTTCGTGCTGGTCGGCCGGCCCGCCCGGCCCGCGGCACCCACCGGCGCGGACAAGACGTCCGTCGTGCTCCGGCAGCGCGACGACCACCCCGGTGGACTGCGTGACCTGCTGGGCGAGTTCGCCACCCGCGGCATCAACCTCATGCTGCTCCAGTCCCGTCCGACCGGCGCCGGCATCGGCAACTACTGCTTCTGCGTCGACGCCGAGGGGCACATCTCCGACCGGCGGGTGGCGGAGGCGCTGATGGGGCTGAAGCGGATCTGCCTGGAAGTGCGGTTCCTCGGTTCCTACCCGCGCGCGGACATCGGTGTCGAGGACGTACGAACGCTGCCCCGGGGGACGTCGGACGGGGAGTTCGTGGAGGCGGCGGACTGGGTGGCGCGCTGCCAGGACGGCCGTTTCTAGTCAGGTCGGTTCGTTCTCCGTCGCGTTTTGGTTATCCACAGGCGTTATCCACAGGTTCCCATCTCGACCTGGGGACAAGTCGACAGAGGAACACCATTCAGTCGACAAATCCGCCCACAGGGCTTGAGTGTGTCCTCACTCTGATGGACCGCCCTTCGTCCACTCTTTTCCTTCGATCAACCCTTTCAGGCGAACTCTTTCCACTCGAAAGTGTGGGCAAAGGGGGTTTACACCAGGAAACCGGAGCCCCACCGAACAAGCCGGAGTGATCAATTCCAGCATCCACAGATCATCCTCACACCCTGTGGATAACCCTTCGGGGATGTGGATACCTGTGGACAGCCGCGATCCAAGTGCCGCCCTCCACAAGGGAATCCGGTCAACCGCGCGCCGGGGACTCGCCCCACCTCGACGGCGAGGTCACCTTTTTTACTGACACGCACGTCATTTCGCACATATGCGAAGGTGAGCGACGAATCGCAGCTGCGGGAATGTGAGTCGTATCCGGCAACCGCGCACCGGTAGCCTTGAGCGCGTGATTGACCTTCGCCTGCTCCGTGAGGACCCCGACCGTGTGCGCGCCTCCCAGCGTGCCCGTGGAGAGGATGTCGCGCTCGTCGACGCTCTCCTGTCTGCCGACGAGCGGCGCAGGTCGTCCGGCGTCCGCTTCGACGAGCTCCGCTCCGAGCAGAAGGTGCTCGGCAAGCTGATCCCCAAGGCCTCCGGCGACGAGAAGGCCGAGCTGCTGGCCAAGGCCGGCAAGCTGGCCGCCGACGTCAAGGCGGCGGACGCCGAGCAGAACGAGGCGGACGAGCGGACCAAGAGCCTCCTGCTCCAGCTCGGCAACCTCGTGCACCCGGACGTCCCCGTCGGCGGCGAGGAGGACTTCGTCGTCCTGGAGACGCACGGCACGATCCGCGACTTCGGCGCCGAGGGCTTCGAGCCCAAGGACCACCTGGAGCTCGGCGAGGCGCTGGGCGCCATCGACGTCGAGCGCGGCGCCAAGGTGTCCGGCTCGCGCTTCTACTACCTGACGGGCGTCGGCGCGCTCCTGGAGCTCGCCCTCGTCAACGCGGCGATCGCGCAGGCCACCGAGGCCGGCTTCACCCCGATGCTGACCCCGGCGCTGGTCCGCCCGCGCGCGATGGAGGGCACCGGCTTCCTCGGCCAGGCCGCGGAGAACGTGTACCACCTGGAGAAGGACGACTACTACCTGGTCGGCACCTCCGAGGTCCCCCTCGCCGCCTACCACATGGACGAGATCCTCGACGCCGACAAGCTCCCGCTGCGGTACGCCGGCTTCTCGCCGTGCTTCCGCCGGGAGGCCGGCACGTACGGCAAGGACACCCGCGGCATCTTCCGCGTGCACCAGTTCGACAAGGTCGAGATGTTCTCGTACGTGGCCCCCGAGGACGCCGAGAACGAGCACCGGCGGCTCCTGGAGTGGGAGAAGCAGTGGCTGACCGGCCTCGAACTGCCCTTCCAGGTCATCGACGTGGCCTCCGGCGACCTCGGTGCCTCCGCGTCCCGCAAGTTCGACTGCGAGGCGTGGATCCCGACCCAGGGCAAGTACCGCGAGCTGACGTCGGCGTCCAACTGCGACGGCTTCCAGGCCCGCCGACTGTCCGTGCGGATGCGCGACGGCAAGAAGGTCCAGCCGCTCGCGACGCTCAACGGCACGCTGTGCGCCGTACCGCGCACGATCGTGGCGATCCTGGAGAACCACCAGCTGGCCGACGGCTCGGTGCGCGTGCCCGAGGTGCTCCGGCCCTACCTGGGCGGCCGTGAGGTCCTGGAGCCGGTCGCCAAGTGAGCACCGCCCCGGACTTCCCGTACCGGCTGATCGCGACCGACCTCGACGGAACGCTTCTGCGTTCCGACGAGTCGGTGTCGCGGCGCACCCGTGACGCGCTCACCGCGGCCACCGCGGCGGGCGCCGCGCACATCGTGGTGACCGGACGGGCGGCCCCGTGGACCCGGCACATCCTCGACGACCTCGGCTACCGCGGCCTCGCGGTCTGCGCCCAGGGCGCGCAGGTGTACGACGCCGGCGCGCACCGGCTGCTGACGTCGGTGACCCTGGACCGGCAGCTCGCGGCACTGGCACTGGCCAAGATCGAGGCCGAGGTGGGCCCGCTGTTCCTGGCGGCCAGCCGCGACGGCCTGGACGGCGAGGTGCTGGTGGGCCCCGGCTACGCGGTCACGGGCAGGCTGCCGGCCACCCCGTTCACGGACGTCTCCGACCTCTGGAGCGCCCCGCTGAACAAGATCTACATACAGCATCCGACGCTCACGGACGACGAGCTCGCGGAGGCGTCGCGCCAGACCGCGGGCGGTTTCGTGTCGGTGGCGATGGCGGGGCACGGCATCGTCGAACTGCTGCCGCTGGGGCTGTCCAAGGCCACCGGCCTGTCCCTGGCGGCCCGTCGCCTGGGTCTGAAGGCAGCGGACACGATCGCCTTCGGCGACATGCCCAACGACATCCCGATGTTCGGGTGGGCCGGTCACGGTGTCGCCATGGCCAACGCCCACGAGGAGCTGAAGGCGGTCGCCGACGAGGTGACGTCCTCCAACGAGGAGGACGGGATCGCGGTGGTGCTGGAGCGGTTGCTGGGCTGAGCCCTCGGGCTTCTCGGTTCTGCGGAGGATGCACGGATCGAACGTGCGCGGGGGGACACCCCGACCTCGACTCGCTTTGATCGAGCACAGCGCAAGCCGGTGCCTTGCCTCTCGGCCAATCCTCCGGGTGGGCGGCCCACGCGAGTGCGATTCGCGTGCTCGAAGCGGCCGCCCCGGGCAGCTCACCAGCAGGGCGGAATCGACGGAGGTGACTACTCCGGAATCCGCCGCACGCTGCCCTGTCGGGAGCTGGACGTACTGTCGTGCATGGACATCGTCCCGCTCCTCTCCCAGATGGTGGCGCCGGCTCGGGTCCGGCCGCTCGGACATCACCACTGTGCCCGACCGCCGTACCCGACGCCACCGAATATCGGGGGCCGCGCGGCCGCTACCGGCGCCGCCACCTGCGGCGCCGGGCCTTGCTGAAGAACCATCCGGCGGGCGGTTCGTCGGAGCGCCAGGGCTGAGGCTCGGGCTGCTCCGCCCGCCAGCGGGCGGCGAGCATCCGGGCCCGCGCGGACGGCTCGGCCGTCTCGGCGGCCCGTATGAACCCCTCGTCCAGGACGAGATCGTCCCAGCCGTCGCCGTCCGGCGTGCCCGCTTCGCGACCGTCGTCCTGCGGTGTCTCCTCTGCCATGCCCGGCCCTCCCAGCCGTCCATCCGTTCCGCCCAGTGTGCGCCGGCCGGGATGAAGCCGCCGTCAGGGCCGGGGTCCGGCCGCTACTCCTCCCCGGCGAGGGTCAGCGTGCGCAGCTTGCGGCCCGCGTACCAGGTGGCCAGCACGGTGACCGCGACCAGCAGGGTCGTCGCCGTGGTCAGCCCGACGTCGGAGGTGACGAGGTCCCCGCCCGCGACCTTGTGGGCGACGGCCAGCGACCACTGCTGGACGCTGAGCGTGCGCGCGCCCGGCACCAGGGAGCCGAACAGCGCCTCCCAGACCAGGGCGTAGACGAGACCGAAGACCACCGCGTGCCGGGACACCGTGCCCAGCAGCAGGAAGAGCGCCGCGTAAGCGATGGAGGCGACCAGCGCCGCCACCGTGTAGGCGACGGCGATCTGCTGCCCGTTGCCGTTCAGGATCAGCCCGGCGAGCAGGGTCGGCAGTGCCGAGAACACCATGGTCACCGCGATCGCCACGATCAGCTTGGTGAAGATGATCGTCGGCCGCTTGAGCGGCTTGGACAGCAGGTACACCACCGAGCCGTCGTCGATCTCCGGGCCGATCGCGCCGGTGCCGGCGATGACGCCGATGATCGGCACCATCGTGGCGAGCGCCAGCCCGCCCAGCACGTCCGTCGCGGTCTGGTCGTCGGCCCCGGTGAGGGCCCGGACGGCCGTGGCGATCACGATCAGCAGCAGCGGCAGCGCGCCGAGGACCAGGGCCCGCCGGCGGCCGAGCAGGGCCCGGTAGGTGAGCCGGGCGACTGTGGGGTCGTACATGTTCGGCCTCCTACGCCGCGACGAGATACGAGAAGACGGACTCGAGGGACTCGTCGGACGGCGAGACCGTGAGCAGCCGGATGCCGTGCTCCCTGGCCACCTTGGGCAGCAGGGCCGTGAAGCGGCCGAAGTCGACGGCCTGGACGCGCAGCGCGCCCTCGGCGAGGTCGACCTCGATGCCGGACGTCGACGGGTCGGCGATCAGCGCGGCCGCGAGGGCTCGGTCGTCGCTGGAGCGGACCAGATAGCGGTGCGGGCGGTCGGTCATCAGCCGGCGGATGCGGCGGAAGTCGCCGCTCGCCGCGTGCCGGCCGGCCACGATCACCTCGATGTGCCAGGCGAGTTGCTCGACCTCCTCCAGGATGTGGGAGGAGAACAGCACCGTGCGGCCCTCGTCGCCCATGCGCCGCAGCAGGTCCATGAGCTGCATGCGCTGGCGCGGGTCCATGCCGTTGAACGGCTCGTCGAGCAGGAGCAGGGACGGCTCGTGGACCAGCGCGGAGGCCATCTTCACGCGCTGGCGCATGCCCTTGGAGTAGGTGGAGATCTTCCGGTCCTGGGCGTACTCCATCTCGACGGTGGCCAGCGCCTGCCGGGCGGCCTTGTCGCCCAGTCCGTGCAGTTCGGCGTTGGCGACGACGAACTCGCGCCCGGTGAGGAAGTCGTACATCGCCTCGCGTTCGGGGACGATGCCGATCTGCCGGTAGATCTGCTCGTTGCGCCACACCGGCCGGCCGTCGAGGGTGACGGACCCGGTGGAGGGGGCGAGGAAGCCGCCCATCATGTTGATGAGGGTGGACTTCCCGGCGCCGTTGGGGCCGAGCAGACCGGTGACGCCCGGACCGATGGTCATGGTGATGTCGTTGACGGCGACCACGTTGCCGAACCAGCGGGAGACGTGGTCGATGCTGAGCGTGGTCACAGTCCGGCCTTTCGGTAGCGGCGCATCAGAAGGCCGTAGCAGGCGGCGCTCAGGCCCAGAACGGCGAGGACGTACACCACGCCCTGCCCGTGCGAGGGGCCGACGCCGCCGGGGAACGACGAGGTCGCGCCGAGGAACGCGGACTGCACCCCGTCGATGAGGGTGATGGGTGAGAACAGGCCGACCCAGGGGATGACGTTCGCGCTGTCCTGGACGTCGGCGATCGCCTGGAGGGTGGAGACCGCGCCGTAGGAGATGGTCAGTACGGCGATGACGGCGGCGATGCCGAAGCCGCGGCGCGGGGTCAGCGCGGCGATGACCAGGCCGATGCCGGCGAACAGCACCGACAGCAGGGCGACGGCGAGGAGTCCCTGGGCAAATCCCTGGGTCTGGTCGCCGAAGTCGAGCTTGGCCAGCAGCGCGCCGACGTACAGCACGAGCAGCGGGGCGGCGGTGAGGGCGAACAGCGCCGAAGCCAGTGCCGCGTACTTCGCGAGGACGTAGTCGGAGGTCTCGATCGGTCGCGAGAAGTACAGCGGGACGGTCTTGAAGCGCAGGTCGCGCGAGACGGACTGGGGTGCCTGCGAGGCGACGTACAGGCTGATGACGGCCTGCATGACGATCGCGTAGCGCGTGTAGTCCAGCGGCAGGTCCTTGGCCTTGGTGAAGACGGCGACGGCGACCATGATGGCCGCGGGCACGCACATCACCACGAACAGCAGCATCGGCAGCACCTTGGACTTCACCGAGCGGCCCAGGCCGTACGCGCCGCGCAGGGACTGCGAGTACAGGGAGCGGCGGGCGTAGGCGCGGCCCAGGCGCGGGCCGTCGTAGCTGCGGTAGCCGATGTCGTGGATACGGGTCTGGTCACCCGCCGGGACGGGTGCGACGGGGTGCTCAACCGTCATGGCCGACCGCCTCCTTGCGCTGTGTGTCGCTGTCCGTGGCGTCCGTGGCCTTCGCGTCGTCCGTGTCGTTCTTGAAGACCTCGGAGATGTGGTGTCTGCGCTGTTCCATGCGCACCAGGCCGAGCCCGAGGTCGGCGACGACGTCGCGGACCAGGTCGTAGGTCTGCTCGCCCTGGGCGGTGAGCAGCAGGACGTGGCCGGCGCCGGGCAGTCCGCCGCTGCCGTCGACGACCTCCGCGCCGCGCGCGTGCAGTGCCTCGCGCACCGCGCGGGTGCCGTCGGGGTGCTCGTCGGTGTCCGTGACCTCGATGGCGAGCGTGGTGGTGGTCTGGGTGAAGTCCGTGGTGGAGCTGGAGCGCAGCAGTTTGCCGCCGTCGATGACGACGACGTGGTCGCAGGTGCGTTCCAGTTCGCCGAGGAGGTGCGAGGTGACCAGGACCGAGATGCCGAAGTCCGTGTGGATGCGGCGGATCAGGCCGAGCATGTCGTCGCGGCCGACCGGGTCGAGGCCGTTGGTCGGCTCGTCAAGGAAGACCAGCTGCGGGTCGTGGACCAGGGCCTGGGCGAGTTTCACTCGCTGCTTCATGCCGGTGGAGTAGCCGCCGATCGGGCGGTAGCGCTCCTCGTACAGCCCGACGTGGCGCAGGGTGTCCGCGGTGCGCTCGCGCGCGGCGGTGGGCGGCAGGCCGGACATGCGGGCCATGTGCACGACGAACTCGGTGGCCGAGACGTCGGGCGGCAGGCAGTCGTGCTCCGGCATGTAGCCGACGCGCTCCCGGATGGCGGCGCCTTCGGTGGCGACGTCGAGGCCGAACACCTCGGCGCGGCCCTCGGTGGCGGGGGACAGACCCAGCAGGATCTTGATCAGTGTGGACTTGCCGGCTCCGTTGGCTCCGACGAGCCCGGTCACACCCGGGCCGACGTCCACGGAGAGCCGGTCAAGCGCGGTCACCCGGGGGAACCGCTTGCTCAGGCTTTCGGTCACGATCACAGTCACGTCGTCGACAGTAGTGACGCGTGCCACGCGGATCGTCACCCCGCAGAGCTGTCTTGATGTCGGTCTGGAGTCGTACGGGAATCTCAGGGTCACCCTGAGGTCGCCCCTCCGCCGGGCCCGATCCCTTCCCCCGGGCGGGCAGGTCCACCCGCCCGTCGGCCCTATTGACGATTTCTCTAACAACTGCGAGATTCGCCGGTGCAGCACCTTCCGGCTGGACGACGGACTACCGCGCCTGCGGCGCTGGGCGAAGGACAGGTGACGCGAGTGGCACGGGTGACACGGGTGACGATGCTGAAGGACGCGCGGGAGCGTCGGGTGCGGACCGGCGGGGTCGAGTTGTGCGTGGCCGAGCTGGGCGACCCCGGGCAGCCGACGGTGGTCCTGGTGCACGGCTATCCGGACAGCAAGGAGGTCTGGTCGGAGGTCGCCGTCCGGCTCGCCGACCGCTACCGCTTCCATGTGGTCCTGTACGACGTCCGGGGGCACGGCCGCTCCACGGCACCGCGCCCGCTGCGCGGCGGCTTCACCCTGGAGAAGCTGACGGACGACTTCCTGGCGGTCGTGGACGCGGTCAGCCCGGACCGGCCGGTGCACCTGGTCGGGCACGACTGGGGGTCGGTGCAGGCCTGGGAGTTCGTCACGGTAGGCCGCACCGAGGGCCGGATCGCGTCCTTCACCTCGATGTCCGGGCCGTCGCTCGACCACTTCGGGCACTGGATCAAGTCGCGGGTGAAGCGGCCGACGCCCCGCCGGGTGGGCCAGCTCCTCGGCCAGGGCGCCAGGTCCTGGTACGTGTACCTGCTGCACACACCCGCGCTGCCGGAAATGGCCTGGCGCGGACCGCTCGGCAGAAGCTGGCCGACGCTCCTGCGCCGCCTGGAGAAGGTCCCGGCGGGCGACTACCCGACCTCGTCGCTGTCCTCGGACGCCGCACACGGCGCCTGGCTGTACCGGGACAACGTCCGGGCCAGGCTGCGCAGCCCCCGCCCGGACGCCCGCGCGCACGCGCCCGTGCAGCTCGTGACGCCCCTCGGGGACGCGTTCCTGTCGCAGCGGCTCTACGACGAACTGGAGCAGTGGGTTCCACGGCTGATCCGGCGCACCCTCCCCGCGGGGCACTGGATCCCCCGCACCCGGCCCGATCAGCTCGCCGCCTGGATCACCGAGTTCGCGACCGAGGTGGAGAGCGGGCGCCAGGAACGGCGGGCCACCGGCCGGTACTCCGACCGCTTCGGCGGGCAGCTCGTCCTGGTCACCGGCGCGGGCAGCGGCATCGGACGGGCGACTGCGCTCGCGTTCGCCGAGTGCGGCGCGCGCGTGGTGGCCGTCGACCGGGACGGAAAGACGGCGGCGCGCACCGCCGAACTGGCCCGGTCGGCCGGCGCCCCGGGCGCCTGGGCCGAGACGGTCGACGTCTCCGACGAGCAGGCCATGGAGAAGCTCGCCGAGCGGGTCGCCGCCGAGCACGGCGTGGTCGACGTGCTGGTGAACAACGCCGGCATCGGCCTGTCGGGCTCCTTCTTCGCGACGACACCGGACGACTGGCGCAAGGTCCTGGACGTCAACCTGTGGGGCGTCATCCACGGCTGCCGCCTCTTCGGCCGGCAGATGGCCGAGCGCGGCCAGGGCGGCCACATCGTCAACACCGCGTCCGCGGCGGCCTATCAGCCCTCCCGGGCCCTGCCCGCCTACAGCACCTCCAAGGCGGCGGTCCTGATGCTCAGCGAGTGCCTGCGCGCAGAACTGGCCGGGCAGGACATCGGCGTGACGGCCGTCTGCCCCGGCATCGTCAACACCGGCATCACCTCGACGGCGACCTTCGCGGGCGTGGACGCGCAGGAACAGCGGCGCCGACGGCAGCGGGCCGCGCGTCTGTACGGACTGCGCAACTACCCGCCGGAGAAGGTCGCCGAGGCGATCCTGCGCGCGGTGGTACGCGACGAGGCGGTGGTCGCGGTGACCCCGGAGGCACAGGGCGCGCGCCTGCTGACGCGATGGGCGCCCGGGGCGCTGCGGGCACTGGCCCGGGTGAGACCGCCGGTCTGACCGCCGGGGGCGCCTGCCTCCCGCGCACCGCTCCACATCAGTCGATCTTGACGAAACCACGCGAATCGACAAGCAGTTGTCCACAGATCGCTCAATTCATCTGTGGATAACTAGAGTTGGCTGTGGACCAAACCTCCACCGCAAAACAAAGTGCGTGATCCGCGTCTCGCGCGCCATGCTGTCGGAATGGATGAAAGACGCACCGTGAAGGTGTCGAAGTACCTTTCGAAACACTTGCGCCATCAGCCCGAGCGCATCGGTCTGACCCTCGACGACGGGGGCTGGGTCGAGATCGAGACCCTGATGACGGCAGCCGCCACCCACGGATTCCGCTTCACCCGGGACGAGCTGGACCATGTGGTCGCCGTGAACGACAAGAAGCGTTTCGCGATCGAGGGCACCCGGATCCGGGCGAGCCAGGGCCACAGCGTCGAGGTCGACCTCGGACTGCCGCCGACGACTCCACCGCCGTACCTCTTCCACGGAACCGTGGCCCTCCGTCTGGACGCGATCCGCGCCGAGGGCCTGCGGCCCATGAACCGGCACGACGTACACCTCTCGGCCGACCGCGAGACGGCGACCCGCGTCGGTGCCCGCCGCGGACGGCCCGTCGTGCTCTCCGTGGACGCCGCCGCGATGCACCGCGACGGCCATGTCTTCCAGGTCAGTGCGAACGGAGTGTGGCTGACGAAGGCCGTACCTCCGCGGTATCTACGGTTTCCCCAGCCGCGCTGAAGGCGGGTGTGGTGACTGTTTCACGTGAAACGGACACAGGTGCTGGCGCATGCCCCGGACGGACTGCTGCCCGCCGAGCCGAGCACTCCGCGCCCGGGTCTCCGCCGACCGCGGCAAGATCTGGCACTCCGTCCGTCTCCGGCATCGGCTTCCACGAGCCCAGTCGGACAGCTATCCGAGCGGCACGGCGCGGACCACGTCAGGTGCCGTATCGAGCGGCGACGCCGAGGGACTTTCTCTGATGAGGGACGGTTCTTCCCTCCCGGTCGGCGGCCGAGCGCGCCGCTCCCGACAACGAGTCACACAAAAAGACCATGTACCGGACGAATCCGTCGCCGCATACGGGGAAGGCAGACGGAATGGGAGAGATCCGGGTCGGAACCTGCTCGTGGACGGACAAGGCGTTGGTGTCCAGCGGGTGGTACCCGACAGGTCACCGCAACGCGGAGGGCAGGCTGCGGCACTACGCCACACAGTTCCCGGTGGCAGAGGTGGACTCCACCTACTACGGACTGCCCAGTACCCACAACAGTCTTCTGTGGATCGACCGCACCCCTGCGGGGTTCCGGTTCGACGTGAAAGCGTTCTCCCTGCTCACCGGGCATCCGACACGACCGGAAGCACTGCCCGCGGACCTGCGCCCGGCCTTCGCGCGGCAACGGGGACGGCCAGGTACCGATCCTGGACTGCTCGACGATGTGTGGGACCGGTACAGCGGGGCTCTCGAACCGCTCCGCGAATACGGCCGCCTGGGGACGCTGGTTTTCCAGTTCTCACACCGGTTCGTACCGGGGAGGCCGGCGGTGGAGTTTCTGCGCCGGTGCCGTGAGCGCGCCGCGGGATGGCCGATGGCCGTGGAGTTCCGGCACCCCGACTGGTGGCGCGAGGAACGCGTCGATGCGACGACCGCCCTGCTGACGGACCTGGACACGGCAGCCGTGGCCGTGGACACGGTGCAGACCCTTCCTGCTTCCATGCCACCGGTCGCACGGGTCACCACCCCGGAATTCGCCCTGGTGCGTTTCCACGGTCGCAGCAGCGCCTGGAGGACCGGCACCAAGGAAGAGAGGTTCCGTCACTCGTACACACTCGAAGAGCTCTCCGAGTGGACACCGCGCATCCGCGAGATGGCCGAGCAGGCGCAGGAAGTCCACGTTTTGTTCAACAATTGCTGCGGTGACGCCGCCGTCCGCGCCGCGCAGTCGATGCAACACCTGCTCGGTCTCTCGTAGAGTCGACCTCATGCGACTGAGCACTGTGATTCTGCCGATCGACCGCTGGCGCGACGAGGGCCGCGACAAGTGGCGACGCGCCGAGGAGCTGGGCTTCCACACCGCATTCACCTACGACCATCTGTCCTGGCGCACCTTCCGGGACGGCCCCTGGTTCGGCGCGATCCCGACGCTGACGGCCGCCGCGGCCGTGACCGAGCGACTGCGTCTGGGCACCCTGGTGACCTCGCCGAACTTCCGGCACCCGGTGACCCTCGCCAAGGAACTCATCTCCCTGGACGACGTCTCCGCCGGCCGGGTGACCCTCGGCATCGGCGCGGGCGGCACCGGATTCGACGCCACCGCCCTCGGACAGGAGCCCTGGACCCCGCGCGAGCGCGCCGACCGGCTGGCCGAGTTCATCCCCCTGCTCGACCGCCTCCTCACCGAGGACTCGGTGTCGCACGAGGGCGACTTCTACTCGGCGCACGAAGCGCGCAACATCCCCGGATGCGTACAGCGCCCGCGGCTGCCCTTCGCCGTGGCCGCCACCGGCCCGCGCGGACTGAAGCTCGCCGCGCAGTACGGACAGGCATGGGTGACCACCGGCGACCCCAAGCTGTACGAGAACGGCACCCCCGAGGAGTCCCTTCGCGCCCTCCGTGGCCAGGCCGACAAGCTGGCCGACGCCTGCGCCGAGCTGGGCCGGGGCGAGGACGAGCTGGACAAGATCCTGCTCACCGGCTTCACGCCGGACCGCGGCCGTCCGCTGGAGTCGCTCGACGCCTTCGTGGACTTCGCCGGCCGGCATCAGGAGCTGGGCTTCACGGAGCTGGTCATCCACTGGCCCATCCCCGAATCGGACTTCGCCGCGGACATGAAGGTCTTCGAACGGATCGCCATGGAGGCCCCGGCGCAGCTGGGCTGAGCCGCGGCACCACGTCATCTGTGTCTCATCCGTATGCACACCGGCACGCCTGTGCGGGCATATGCGCGAGAATGACCCGGTGACCTCAGCGACCAGAGAATCCGCGACCCCGGCCGCCGCCGTTCCGCCACGGCTGATCGCCACCGATCTCGACGGCACCCTGCTGCGCGACGACAAGTCGGTGTCGCCGCGCACGGTCGCCGCCCTCACCGCCGCCGAGGAGGCGGGCATCGAGGTCTTCTTCGTCACCGGCCGCCCGGCCCGCTGGATGGACGTCGTCAGCGCCCACGTCCACGGGCACGGCCTGGCGATCTGCGGAAACGGTGCCGCCGTGGTCGACCTGCACGGCGGCCCCGGCATGCACCGGTTCGTGAAGGTACGGGAGCTGGCGCGGCAGAACGCGCTGGACGCCGTACAGCTCCTGCGCGACGCGGCCCCCGGCACGGTGGTTGCCGTCGAGCAGACCTACGGCTTCTACCAGGAGCCCGCCTATCCGAAGCTGCACATGGAGCTCCCCGACCATCTCGCCCCGGCCGAGGACCTGCTGGCGCCCGACGGCCCCTGTGCCGGCGAGCCGGTGCTGAAGATCCTCGCCTACCACCCCGACCTCGATCCCGACGACTTCCTCGACGTCGGCCGCCTCGCGATCGGCACGCGCGCCAGCGTCACCCGCTCCAGCCCGAGCGCCCTGCTGGAGATCAGCGGCCCCGGCGTCTCCAAGGCCAGCACCCTCGCTCTGTGCTGTGCGGAGCGCGGCATCTCCCCCGAGGAGGTCGTCGCCTTCGGGGACATGCCCAACGACGTCGAGATGCTGACCTGGGCGGGTCGGTCCTACGCCATGGGCAACGCCCACCCGGCCGTGGTCGCCGCGGCCTCCGGACGGACGGTCGCCAACAACGAGGACGGAGTGGCGGTCGTGATCGAACGGATGCTGGCGGAGCGGATCTGACGAAGCGGCTCCACCGGCACCCCGCGGCCTTCGAGCCAGGGCACCGGGTCCAGCGCCGAGTCCGACTCCGTACCGGCCCGCACCTCGAAGTGCAGGTGCGGGCCGGTGGAGTTGCCGGTGGTGCCCGACTGACCGATCCACTGGCCGGTCGTCACCCGTTCGCCCGGGTCGACGGCGACGGCGGCCAGATGGGCGTACCGGGTGCGGTAGCCGTCGTCGTGGCGGATGACGACCTGGATGCCGAAGGCGCCCCCGCAGGCGACCTTCACCACCCGGCCCGCGCCGACGGCCCGGACCGGGGTGCCGATCGGCACGGCGAAGTCCTGCCCGGTGTGCCGATGCGCCCACCGCTCGCCACGACTGCCGAAGCGCGCGGACAGCTCGTACTCCGCCACGGGCGCCACCCACGCGCTCGTGACGCTCTTCGCCGGCCGGCCGAGCCGGACCGTGCCGCCGCAGCTGCCCGCGGCGACCGAGGCGGCGGCCTGCGCCTGCAACCGTGCTCGGGCCTCGTCCAGCTTCGCCCCGATGCTCCTCCTCACCTCGGCCAGTACGCGGTTGCGCTTCCGCGCCAGCCGCCAGCGCGCGGTGGCCGTCGCCCGGTCGGCCACCAGCCGCGCCTCGGCCCGCCGGCCACTGACGATCGCGTCGTCGCCTGCCCGGCGTTCACGGTCCAGGAGCAGCCCGGCCCGCCGCACCGCCGCCAGCAGCTCCTCGGCCTCGTGCCGCCCCGCCTCGTACTGCCGTGCCACCGCCGCGTCCGCCTCGTACAGTCGCGCCACCTCCGCACCCGGGCCCTGGACGCCCCGGACCTCCCCGGCATCGCCGTCGGCTCCCGTGGAGTGCGCCACGAGCACCGCCAGCGCGCACAGCAGTACCGGAACCAGCAGCGGCCGACGGCGAGATGAGCGCATGTCAGTGATCATCACCGGGCCGAGGGGGCCCGGTCCTGTTCAAGTCGTACGCACGGGGGACCCGTCGCCCCGGACGGCTCAGTACGGAAAGCCCGGCACGGACGGCCCGGTACGGACGGCCCGGCACGGACGGCTGCCGGTTCGGGCTCAGTACGGTGCCTCCCACACCAGCGTCGTGCCGCGGCCGCCGGGCCCGATGCCCGGCCCGTACCGGCTGCCGCCGCCGAGCGACTCGGCGCGCCGCGCGAGATTGCACAGGCCGCTGCGCCGACCCCCCTCGGGGATTCCGACACCGTCGTCCGCGACCGTCAGCCGAACGCCGGGCCGGCCGTCCGGCAGGGACACCGTCGCGTCGACGACGACATCGATCCGTGCGGCCCCGGCATGCCGGAAGGCGTTGGAGAGCGCCTCCCGCAGCGCGGCGACGAGGTTCGTCCCGGTGAGGTCGCCGACCAGGCCGTCGACCTCACCGACGAATCGGTGCGCGGGCCTGAACCCGAGCGGTACGGCGGCCGTGCTGATCTCTCGCAGCACGCGCGTGCGCAACCCCGACGCTGCCGTACCGAGGTCCTGCCGGAGCGCGAACACCACGCTGCGGATCTCCTGGATGGTGACGTCGAGCTCGACCGCGGCCCTGCCGACCCGCTCCCGCACCTCGGGCACGGCGGACCCGCGCCGGGCGCGCTCCAGCATCGCCCCCGCCGCGAACAGCCGCTGGACGACGAGATCGTGCAGATCGTGGGCGATGCGCTCGCGGTCCTCGTACACCGCGAGCCGCTCCCGGTCGCGCTGTGCCTCCGCCATCATCAGGGCGAGCGCGGCCTGCGCGGCGAACTGCGCCGCGAGGGTGCGCTCGCTCCGTGTGAACGGCCGCTCCCCGCGGTCGCGTGGTGTGACGAGGGCCCCGAGAACGCGCCCGTCGCTCTTCAGGGGCAGCATCATCGTCGGCCCGTAGCCGTGAATGGACCCGGTGGACAGGCGTGGATCGGTGGCCGCGTCGTCGATGAAGACCGGCTGTCCGTCGAGGAGTTCGGCGACGACCCGGTTCTCCGGCGGGATGACCACTCCCAGCAGGGTCGACGGTGAGCGGGAGGCCACGGCGACGATCTCCAGACCCCCTTCGTCGGCGGGCAGCAGCACCGCGCCGACGGCCGATCCGGACAGCCGGCGGGCCTGTTCGGCGACGACCTGGAGGGCGTCGTCGGCGTCACCGCCGGACAGCAGGGCGGTGGTGACGGCGACCGAACCGTCGATCCAGCGCTCGCGCTGCTGCGCGGCCCCGTACAGGCGGGCGTTGCCCACCGCGATGCCCGCCTCCATGGCCAGCACCCGGACCACGTCGAGGTCGTCGTCGTGGAAGGGCCCGCCACCGCGCTTCTCGGTCAGATAGAGGTTGCCGAAGACGGCGCCGTGGACGCGGATGGGGACCCCGAGGAAGGCGCGCATCGGCGGATGGTGCGCAGGGAAGCCGCAGGAGCGCGGGTCCGTGGCGAGGTCCGCGAGCCGGACCGGTTCCGGGTCGCGGATCAGCGCGCCCAGCAGCCCTCTGCGCCCGTCGGGCCGCCGTCCGATCCGGCGGGCGGTCGCCTCGTCGAACCCGTGGTGCACGAAGTCGGAGAGTCCCTCACCGTCCTCGGCGATGACACCGATGGCCGCGTACCGGGCTCCCGTCAGGTCGGCCGCCGTCTCGCAGATGCGGTCCAGGGTGGAGTGCAGCTCCAGCCCCCTGGCGACGGACCGCATGGCCTCCAGCAGCCGCAGGACCCGGCCCGTCGCTTCGGCCGACGGCCCGGTCAGGGGTTCGCGGGACGACGCGGTGGACATGCCCCGAGCCTAATGAGTCCCCTTTTGTACCGAAAGTCGAGAATATCGGCCGATCACCGCACGGAGGCCTCCGACCGGTCGGTCACCCCGCGGCCACCAGGAGCTCCGACTCCGCCTCCCGTCGCACCATGCCGCGCAGCGGTCCGGCCGTGGCCGCGAGTTCCGCATAGGTCCCGCGCTGCACCACCCGTCCCTCGTCCAGTACGAGCACCTCGTCCACGGCTTCGAGACCGGCCAGCCGATGAGTGATCAACAGGGTCGTACGGCCCTCGGTGGCGGCCAGCAGATCGGCGGTGAGCGCGTCGGCCGTCGCCAGGTCGAGATGCTCGGCGGGCTCGTCGAGCACGAGCACGGGGAAGTCGGCGAGGAGCGCCCGGGCCAGCGCGAGCCGCTGCCGCTGCCCACCGGACAACCGGGCCCCGTGTTCTCCGATCAGCGTGTCCAGTCCGTCGGGCAGGCTGTCCGCCCAGTCCCACAGGCGGGCCCGCACGAGCGCGTCCCGGAGGTCTTCCTCGGTGGCGTCCTTCCTCGCGAGGAGCAGGTTCTCGCGCACCGAGCTGTCGAAGAGGTGCGCGTCCTGTGCGCACAGTCCGACATGGCGCCGTACGTCGTCGCCGTCCAGCGCGTGCGCGTCCACACCCGCCAGCGTGTACGAGCCCGCGTCCGTGTCCAGGAAGCGCAGCAGCACCTGCGCGAGCGTCGTCTTGCCGGACCCGGACGGCCCGACCACGGCGATCCGGCGCCCCTGCGCCAGCGTGAGGTCGACCCCGCGGACCGCGTCCCGGTCCTGTCCGGTGTGCCGGGCGGACAGCCCCTTCACGACGACCGGGAACGGCGACGCCGGTGCCTGCCGCGGCCGTTCCGGCTCACGAACCGGCTCGGGGGCGTCGAGGACCTCGTACACGCGCTGTGCGCTCCTGCGGACCCGCTGCCGGAACTGTGCGGCGAGCGGCAGCCCGAGGACGGCCTCGAAGGCGGCCAGCGGCGTCAGGACGACGACGGCCATCGCCACCCCCTCCAGCCGCCCGGCGGCGACCGCCTGGGCGCCCACGGCGGCGGTGGCGGTCACGGTCAGGCCGCAGAGCAGCGCGGTCAGCCCGTCGCCGAGCGCGGTGGCCGCCGCGGCCCGCGAGGCGATCCGGGTGAGTGCCGTGTCGGCCCCGCGGACCTCCTCGGCACGCGCGGGCAGGGCACCGGCGACGGTGATCTCCGCGGTGCCGGTGAGCAGGTCGGCCACCCGGGTGGCGAGCACGCCGCGGGCGGGGGCGAGGCGGTGTTCCGCGCGCCGGGCCACGGCAGTGGTCACCAGCGGAACCCCCGCCCCGGCCGCGAGCAGTCCGGCCGCGAGCACGGCGCCCGCCTCGGGCAGCAGCCAGGCCGTGAACGCGACGGATCCGGCGAAGACGAGCACGGCGGCTCCGGCCGGCAGCAGCCAGCGCAGCCAGTAGTCCTGAAGGTCGTCGACATCGACGACGAGCCGCGCGAGCAGGTCGCCCCGGCGGGTCCGGCGCAACCCGGCCGGCGCCAGCCGCTCAAGCCGCCGGTACACGGCGACCCGGGTGTCGGCCAGCATCCGCAGCACGGCGTCGTGCGACACCAGCCGCTCGGCATAGCGGAAGACGGCCCGCCCGATCCCGAAGGCCCGGGTCGCCGTCACCGCCACCATCAGATACAGCACGGGCGGCTGCTGCGAGGCCCGTGAGATGAGCCACCCGGAGGTGGCCATCAGTCCTACGGCGCTCCCTAGCGCGAGACCCCCGAGCAACAGCGCCAGGACGAGCCGCCCCCGGCGGGCGCCGGCCATGGCACGCACCCGGGCCAGGGTGCCGCAGGTGCTCGTCGTGACGTGCCCCGGGGTGTCGTCGGCGGCGACGGACGTCGCCCCCGTCCTCGTCCCGGCAGGACGTGCCGGAGCGTTCCCGGCCCCGGCCGCCCCGGGAACGGCCGACTGGGCCGCTTCCAGGCGCACCACCCGGTCCGCCACCGCCAGCAGCGCCGGCCGGTGCACGACGAGGAGCACGGTCCGCCCCACCGCCAACCGCCGCACCGCCTCGACGACCTCCGCCTCGGTCGCGCCGTCGAGCGCCGCGGTCGGTTCGTCGAGCAGCAGCACGGGCCGGTCGGCGAGGAACGCACGTGCCAGCGCGAGCCGCTGCCGCTGTCCGGCGGACAGACCCGCGCCGTCCTCACCGAGGACGGTGCCGGTCCCGGCCGGAAGGGCGTCGACGAAGTCCAGCGCTCCCGCGTCCCGCAGCGCCCGGCGTACCGCCTCGTCGTCCGCTCCGGGGCGGGCCAGCCGCACGTTCTCCGCGATCGTCCCGGCGTACAGATGCGGCCGCTGCGGCACCCAGGCGATCCGGGACCGCCACTGTGCGAGGTCGAGGCCGGCCAGGTCGGCGCCGCCGATCAGGATCCGTCCCTCGGCCGGGTCCACGAAGCCCAGCAGAGCATGGAGCAGCGTCGACTTGCCCGCACCGCTCGGCCCCACGAGTGCGACCGTCTCCCCGGCCTCGACGGCGAAGGCGGCTCCGGTCACGGCGTCCTCGGAGCGTCCGGGGTACCTGACCGTCACTCCTTCGAAGGCCACACCGCCCGTCGGCGCCGCGGCCGTTCCCTTCGCCGGCACAGGGGTCTCCAGCACGGCGAAGATCTCCTCGGCCGCCGCGAGCCCCTCCGCCGCCGCGTGGTACTGCGCCCCCACCTGGCGCAGCGGCAGATACGCCTCGGGGGCGAGCACGAGGATGACCAGACCGATGTACAGATCCATCTCGCCGTGGACGAGCCGCATACCGATCGTCACGGCGACCAGGGCCACCGAGAGCGTGGAGAGCAGTTCCAGCGCGAACGAGGAGAGGAAGGCGATCCGCAGGGTGCGCATGGTCGCCCGGCGGTACTCGCCGGTGATACGCCGGATCGAGTCGGCCTGCGCCTTGGCGCGCCCGAACACCTTCAGCGTCGGCAGTCCCGCGACCACGTCGAGGAAGTGTCCCGAGAGCCGGGACAGCAGCCGCCACTGCCGGTCCATCCGGGACTGGGTGGCCCAGCCGATCAGCATCATGAACAGGGGGATGAGCGGAAGCGTGCCGACGATGATGGCGGCGGAGACCCAGTCCTCGGTGACGATCCGCGCGAGTACGGCCACCGGTACGACCACGGCAAGACCCAACTGCGGCAGACAGCGGGCGAAGTAGTCGTCGAGGGCGTCGACTCCCCGGGTGGCGAGGGCGACCAGCGATCCGGTGCGCTGACCGCTCAGCCATCCGGGACCGAGCGCTGCCGCCCGGTCCAGCAACCGCATCCGCAGTTCCGACTTCACGGCAGCGCTCGCACGGTGGGCCGCCAGTTCGGTGAGCCAGGAGACCAGAGCCCGTCCGCCGGCGACGGCCGCCAACAGCAGCAGGGGCGTGCCGAGTTCGCCTGCCGTCAGCCCGCGCTGGAACGCGCCGACCACCACCTCGGCGATGAGCATCGCCTGTGCGATGACCAGTCCTGCTCCGAGAGCGCCGAGGCTGACGACAGCCACCAGGAAGACGCGTGTGGCGCGGGCGTAACGCAGAAGGCGCGGATCGATCGGTTTCACGTGAAACATGCCCTTCAGACCAGAAGGGTGTGTTTCACGTGAAACACACCCCTGATCGAACTCAGTGAGCGGCTTCGGCGAGGTGGTGGGTGCCGATCCGCTTGCGGAACACCCAGTAGGTCCAGCCCTGATAGAGCAGGACGATCGGCGTGGCGATCGCCGCACACCACGTCATGATCTTCAAGGTGTACGGGCTCGACGAGGCGTTGGTGACCGTGAGGCTCCAGTCCGGGTTGAGCGAGGACGGCATGACGTCCGGGAAGAGCGACAGGAAGAGCATGGCCACGGCGGCCACGATGGTGAGGCCGGAGAAGGCGAACGACCAGCCCTCACGTCCCGCCTGGTTCGCCGCGAGAGCCGCCACGAGGGCCACCACGGCCACGATCAGTGCCACCAGGCTCTTGCCGTCCCCGCTGTCGACCTGCGTCCACAGCAGGAAGACCACCGCCAGCACGGCGGTCACCAGACCGACCACGAGTGCCAGCTTCCGCGCCCGCTCCCGAATGTCCCCGACGGTCTTGAGCGCGGTGAACACCGTGCCGTGGAAGGTGAACAGCGTCAGCGTCACCAGACCGCCGAGGACGGCGTACGGGTTGAGCAGATCCCAGAAGTTGCCGACGTACTCGAAGCCCTGGTCGATCTTCACACCGCGCACGATGTTGCCGAAGGCCACACCCCACAGGAACGCCGGGATCAGGGAGGTCCAGAAGATCGCCGTCTCCCAGTTGCGCTGCCAGTTCTCCTCCGGCCGCTTCGCCCGGTACTCGAAGGCGACACCCCGGACGATCAGGCAGACCAGGATGATCAGCAGGGGCAGGTAGAAACCGGAGAACAGCGTGGCGTACCACTCGGGGAACGCGGCGAAGGTCGCGCCGCCCGCCGTCAGCAGCCACACCTCGTTGCCGTCCCAGACGGGCCCGATGGTGTTGATCAGCACCCGCCTCTCCGGGCGGTCCCGGGCGAGCAGCTTGGTGAGGATGCCCACCCCGAAGTCGAAGCCCTCCAGGAAGAAATAGCCGGTCCACAGGACGGCGATCAGGACGAACCAGACGTCGTGCAGTTCCATGACTGTGCAGCTCCCTCGGCCTAGTACGAGAAGGCCATCGGCTTGTCGGCGTCACGGGGATCGCCGCCGATCTTCGTGGGCGGGTTGAGGTCGTCCTCGGTGAGCTCCGGCGGCCCTGCCTTGATGTACTTCACCAGCAGCTTGACCTCGACGACGGCGAGGATGGCGTACAGCGCGGTGAAGACGATCATCGAGGTGAGCACCTCGCCCTGGGAGACACCGGGGGAGACCGCCTGCCGGGTCTGGAGCACTCCGTAGACGACCCACGGCTGACGGCCCATCTCGGTGAAGATCCAGCCCCAGGAGTTGGCGATCAGCGGGAATCCCAGGGTCCAGATCGCCACGAGCCAGTAGAGCCTGCCGAGCTGCGGGCTGAGCGCCTTGCTCTTGAAGAGCACCAGGTGCGGCACCTCGTCCTCACCGACCCTGAGGTGCTGGGCCAGCATGAACTTCTTGCGGGTCAGCCAGAGTCCGACCAGCCCGATGGCGAAGGACGCCATGCCGAAGCCGATCATCCAGCGGAACGCCCAGAAGGTGACGGGGATGATGGGCCGGTAGTCGCCCGGCCCGTACTTCAACTGCTCGGCCTTGTTGGTGTCGTTGATGCCGGGGACGTACGAGTTGAAGTCGTCGTCGGCGAGGAAGGACAGTATTCCCGGAACGGACAGCTCGACGGTGTTGTGGCCCTTGCTGACGTCTCCGTAGGCGAAGACCGAGAACGGGGCGGAGTTCTGGCCGTCCCAGAGCGCCTCGGCGGCGGCCATCTTCATCGGCTGCTGCTTGAACATGACCTTGCCGAGGGTGTCACCGCTGATCGCGGTGAGCAGGCCGGCGATGACCACGGTGACGAGGCCCAGCCGCAGCGAGGTCTTCATCACGGGGACGTGCTTCTTGCGGAACAGGTGGAAGGCGGCGATGCCGACCATGAACGCGCCACCGGTCAGGAAGGAGGCGGTGAGCGTGTGGAACGCCTGCGCAAGCGCGGTGTTCTGGGTCAGGACCTGCCAGAAGTCGGTGAGTTCGGCACGACCCTTCACCTTGTTGATCCGGTAGCCGACGGGGTGCTGCATCCACGAGTTGGCCGCGAGGATGAAGTACGCCGACAGGATCGTTCCGATCGCGACCATCCAGATGCAGGCCAGATGGATCTTCTTGGGCAGTCTGTCCCAGCCGAAGATCCACAGACCGATGAAGGTGGACTCGAAGAAGAAGGCGATCAGGGCCTCGAAGGCCAGCGGAGCGCCGAAGATGTCGCCGACGAAGCGCGAGTAGTCCGACCAGTTCATACCGAACTGGAACTCCTGCACGATGCCGGTGACGACACCCATCGCGATGTTGATCAGGAAGAGCTTGCCCCAGAACTTCGTCGCCCTGAGGTACTTCTCGTTCTCGGTGCGCACCCAGGCGGTCTGGAGACCGGCGACGAGGGCGGCGAGCGAGATCGTCAGGGGGACGAAGAGGAAGTGGTAGACGGTGGTGATCCCGAACTGCCAGCGCGCCAGCGTCTCCGGCGCCAGAGCCAATTCCACGTCGTCAGCCTCCTTACGTTGCCGTGACACAGCGGAGATTTACCCCATTTGTCGCACATATTAGTGGAGCAAACGGGACACGCTTGTGAACGCGTTCACATTCACAAGCAAGTATGACGCATACCCGTTCGACGCGTGAGGGCCGGGGGGTCCTTAAGGAAGTCCCACTGGCCCGGTCCACCAGGGTCATTCGGCCCCACCTGGGAGCGCTTACGACGTGAGGGGTGTCTGTTCCACGTGGAACAGACACCCCACACCAAAGTGATGGGCCCCCCGCGCCCCGGTGACAAAAAGTGGCAGCGGGATACATACGCCCACAAAAGAAAAATA
>NZ_JBSFIA010000047.1:0-77373 GCF_053597355.1 Streptomyces sp. NPDC001443 | reverse complement strand
GCACCAGCTCGTCCAGCCCTTCGCCGACCCGGAGGTCGGCGCGGTCGCGGGCAACGCCAAGGTCGGCAACCGCGACACGGTCATCGGCGCCTGGCCCGGCTCTTCCCTCATGCCGGTCACCCGCCTCCGCGCGGGTCCCCCGGGACGGAGCGGCCGGGGCCGTACGGGGTCCCCCGCGGCTGTGCAAGGGACTTTCGTGCCGCATCCATTACCCGATGTGTGACATGCGACGCAAGAGGTGCGGGCCTCATGTCGGGAACGCCACACGCTTCTGCGCCTCGCCGTCGGTCGCTGTGTGGGACAGTGGATGAGGCTCACGGGGCTGCTGCTCCGCGAAGCCGGGTGCCGTACAGGTGAAGAGACCGAGGCGCCGGATCGGGCGCGTGGTCTCCACCGCCGTCGAGTGCCGTGCCCGTTGTCCGGGCCGGCTGTGGATGCGGAACAAGCAGGCAATCCTTATGACTTGTGGCGCCGCGGCAGTCTCTTGCCGCCCCTCCCCCCTGCCGGACCAGTCGTCGCGGCACACGCCCGCCGAGCGACGGACACCCCGGTGATGAAGCGAGGACGGCGCACGGCCTGTCTCCTGGCCGCCCTCATCGGCGTCGGCGCCGTGACCCTGACGGCCTGCGACAGCCCGCCATCCTCCGGCGGCCGGCCCGCGGCCTACGACACGGAGGTGTTGTCCGACACTCCGGCTCTCTACCTGCGCGGCGGCGGGTACGCGACGAGGCAGTCCACGGCCGCACTCGAGGCCACCCGTCATCACGGACCGGGCACCACCTCCATGCCCAATGGGGACCCCGCCTTTCTGTTCGACGGAGCCTCCCAGTACGTGGAGGTCCCCGACGACGACCGGCTCTCCGTCACCACGACCGGTGAGCTGACCGTGGAGGCGTGGATACGGCCCGACACGCTGACCTTCGCCAAGACAGCGAGCACCGGCTACGTCAACTGGCTCGGCAAGTCCTCCAGCCCAACCGGTCAGAACGAGTGGCTGGCCCGCATGTATTCGCGGGACAACACCGAACTCCGCGCCAACCGCATCAGCGGATACGTCTTCAACTCGGACGGCGGGTACGGCGCCGGATCGTACTTCGAGGACGAGGTCAGTCCCGGTGAGTGGATTCACTACGCACTGGTGATCAACACCCGCGACAAGTCTCCCGCCTACCCGACCGGGTACGTCAAGATCTACAAGAACGGGGAGCTCTGCGACCAGGATGCCCTCGCGGAGTACGACATCACCCCCGCCAACACCGACGCCCCGATGCGGATCGGCGGCGTCGACGCCACATCGTACTTCGAGGGCGCGATCGGCAAGGTGGCCGTCTACGACTCCGAACTGCCCGCCGCCC
Source organism: Streptomyces sp. NPDC001443 (assembly GCF_053597355.1). NCBI lineage: Bacteria > Bacillati > Actinomycetota > Actinomycetes > Kitasatosporales > Streptomycetaceae > Streptomyces > Streptomyces sp. NPDC001443. The sequence continues at coordinate 76,018 of NZ_JBSFIA010000047.1, read as the reverse complement.
GTGTCGCCGCCCACCATCAGGCCATGAACGCGCATCACCCCCGGGGCGCCTCCGCCGGGACGTGATGCCGCTCGCGGCGGTCCCGGTCTTCCTGGTGGTGCTGCCACCGGTACAACGCGTGTTGTGATCCTGGAGGCATTCACTCGGGCTCGCTCGCGGCGTGCCGCTGCGTGAACTCATGGGCGAGTATGCCCATCACCACCAGATCATGGTGCCGACCGGCGGAGAACACGTGATCGCGCAGGCGCCCCTCCTCGGCGAAGCCGAGACGGCGATGCAGTGCCAGCGATGCCTCGTTGTGTCCGAAGATCCGCGCTTCGCACTTGTGGTAGCGCCGCTCTCCGAACATGAAGCGCAGCAGCATCACCGCGGCCTCCGTCGCGTAGCCCTTGCGCCGATGCCCGGCGGCCATCGTGATGCCGTATTCGAACCGCCCCGCACACGGATCTGCGTGATTCGAGCCGACAGCCCCGACGATCTTCCCCGTGTCCAGGGCCTGGACGGCCAGCCTGAAGCAGTCGCCCTCGGATTTCGCGACGGCCTGTTCCTTCGCCCAGGCGCGGAACCCCTCGGCAGACCCAGGAGGATGCAGCAGGTCTCCCGACCGCTCCTCGTCGACGGCGAAGCCCATGAACGCCGCCCAGTCCTCGGGCTCGATACCGCGCAGCCGTACCCGCTCACCCATCCAGAACGAAGCCATTCCCCATTCGATCACGTCCGCTGTTCCGGTTCGCCACGGCGTTCGCCGGTGACCTTCGAGGACGGGAGGCGGCCGGCCCTGGAAGTGCCCTGGAGGGTGTCGCCGTCGACCGTCACGTCGAACGCCAGGTTCAGCCGCAGGGGCTTGGTGACGGCCTGCTTCCAGGTGAGCCGGTCGCCGTCGAGGGTGAGGTCACTGAGGGGCACCTCCTGGCCGGCGCCGCGGGCGACGCCGGCCAGGACGCCGTCCCGCTCACGGAGTTCGACCACGGCGCCGATCGTGCCGATGGGGGTGGAGACGGACAGGTCCCAGGTGCCTTCGACGGACATGCTGACGTTCTTCCTGACTGCGCAAGGGGACGGGCGGTGAGTGGCTGATCGGCGTGGGCCGGGGGTTCGGAGGGCGGTCGGCGTCGGGCCCTGGGCACGCCAGACGGTGCCGCGCCGCTCGTGGGCGAAGAGCTCTTCGACGGCGTGCGCGACGCGCGGGCCCACCTCGCGTTCCAGCAGGTACAGGCCGAGATCGAGTCCGGAGGTGACGCCGGCGCCGGTGATCAGGTCGCCGTCGTCCACGACGCGGGCGCGGACCGAGTGGGCGCCGGTGGCGTCCAGCATGTCCAGGCCCAGGTGGTGGGTGGTGGCGTGACGTCCCTCCAGCAGGCCTGCCATGGCCAGGACGAGCGAGCCGCCGCAGACGGTCGCGACCGTGGTGTCCGGGTCGTCCATCGCCTGCTCCAGGAGGGCGGGGAGCCCGGTGGTCAGCGTGCGGCCCAGCAGCACCGGGATGAACTCGTCCTGCCTCCGCCCGCCCGCGCCCGCCTCCTCCTCCGGGACCTCACCGGGTTCGCCGACCCGGCCGGACGCGCCGGGCACCAGAACCATGTCCGCACGCCTCGGGTCGAGGGCGCCGGTGGCGCGCAGCGTCAGGCCTCCGGTGCCGCTGATCACCTCACGCGGGCCTTCCGCGGAGACCAGCTCGACGGTCACCGCGCCGTCCGACGCCGAGCCGCCCGCGTGCAGCACCTCGTAGGGGGCGATGACATCGAGCGGGTCGAAGCCGTCGAACAGGACAACCTGGATGTGCATGGACGTTCCTTCGGGGGTGGTCTCCATCGGGCACTCCGAAGTCAACAGGCTGCCGCCTCGATCTCCCAGTGGCAGTAGTGACAGGGTTCAACGAGATAATGACAGGAGCGTTCGAAGGTCCTGGACCTGCTGTGATATCGGACCACCTGGAGGTCGGGCCGGTCCCTCCGAGCCGGTGAGGAGGTAGGTTCCGGCCATGCACACCGTCGCCGTTCTCGCGCTGGACCAGGTGATCCCGTTCGACCTGGCCACCCCGATCGAGGTCTTCTCCCGCACCCGCCTGCCCGACGGGCGGCCCGGCTACCAGGTCCGGGTGTGCGCCGAGCGCGACGAGATCGATGCCGGAACCTTCGTCCTGCGCGCCCCCTGGGGTCTGGAGGGCCTCCGGGGCGCGGACACCGTCATCGTGCCGGGCGTCGCCGATCCCACCGCCCCGCTGTCACCCGCAGTGCGCGACGCGCTGCGGTCGGCCGCGGCCGACGGCACGCGGATCGCCTCCATCTGCGCGGGCACCTTCCCCCTCGCCGCCACTGGGCTCCTCGACGGGCTGCGGGCCACGACCCACTGGCTCGCGGCCGAGATCCTGGCCGCCACTCACCCGGACATCGACGTCGACCCGGACGTTCTCTACGTCGACAACGGCCAGTTCCTCACCTCGGCGGGCGCGGCCGCAGGCCTGGACCTGTGCCTGCACATGATCCGCCGTGACTACGGCTCGGCCGTCGCCGCCGATGCCGCCCGCCTGTCGGTGATGCCCCTCGAACGGGAGGGCGGACAGGCGCAGTTCATCGTCTACGACCACGCCCCCGAGCCCCGGGGCTCCGAGCTGGACGTAGTGCTCGCCTGGCTGCGGGAGAACCTGGCCCGCGACCTCACCCTCACCGACATCGCCGAACGGGCCGGGACCAGCACCCGGACCCTGATCCGGCGCTTTCGCGACCAGACCGGCACCACCCCGCTCCAATGGCTCCACCGGGCCCGGATCCGTCAGGCACAGCACCTCCTCGAAACCACCGGGCACTCCGTCGAACGCATCGGCAGCCAGGTCGGCTTCGGCTCGCCCACCACCTTCCGCGACCGCTTCAAACGCACCACGGGCGTCAGCCCGCAGACCTACCGACGCACCTTCAGCTGACCCGCGGGCAGGAACTGGCCTGTGACGGGCGGCCATCACCTGGGCTCCGAGCCGCTGGACCCGGGCGAGGTCATCGCCGTACCCGCCGCTCCGGGCGTGTCGCTCGATGTCGGCAGCGGAGCGGCCCCGACCGGCTTCCCGTCGCGGCGCTCCGAACCGGGCCGGTCGCGCCGACGGGCCGGACGCGTCCGCCCGTGGCTTCAAGCACATGGCCGGTGCCTCTCCGGGAAGTGGACGCCGGCCGAAGACCACCGGTCCACCGCGTCTTTCGCGGCCCCGCCGTGCGTCCTTCCCGGAGCCGGGCTGCACCGGCGATTAGATTCCGGTGCATGACTACACATCCGCAGCGCTTCACCGTCCTGCTGGTTCCCGCGCACGTCCAGGACGGAGGTGGCCCCGGCATGGAGGACTCGGCCGTGCGGTCGGCGCTCGTCGAGGCGACGGGGGAGACGGGCGCCTCCAGCTACCCCCGCTACTCGGGGGAGGGGATCGTGGCCGACATCGACCCCGAGACCCGCACGGTCGAGGCGGTGCTCGTCGACGGCGAGGAGCTGGACTACGGGCTGGTCGCCGTGGTCGCCGCCTGACCGGGCGACGTCGGCGACCGGGCCGTCCCCGGGCCCGGCGTGCGGCCCCGTCCCACATGGTCGGACCCGGCCCGTGGTGCGACGCTGGAGGGGAGAGCCGGCCGTGCGGCCACCGGGAGGGCCGATGGGACGCGACGTTCCGGCGCTGGTCTTCACCCGCGAGGACCGTCGCCGGTACCGGATCAAGATGCAGGAATGCCTCGACGTCTTCGCGCAGATGCTGCGGGAGTCACGGTTCGACGCCGAGTGGCCTCAGGTGGGCCTGGAGATCGAGCTGAACCTGACCGACGCCGAGGCCGAGCCGGCGATGCGCAACAGCGACGTGCTCGAGGCGATCGGGGATCCCGCCTGGGACACCGAGCTGGGCCGGTTCAATCTGGAGATCAACATCCCGCCCCGGCGGCTGACCGCGGGTGGCCCCGATGCCTGGGAGGAGGAGATCCGGGCCGCGCTGAACCACGCGGACCAGCGCGCCAGGACGGTCGGCGTCCAGCTGATCATGATCGGCATCCTGCCCACCCTGCGGGAGGCGGACGTCGGACCGAAGGCCCTGTCGGAGAACGCCCGGTACCACCTGATCAACGAGCAGGTCTTCGCGGCGCGCGGCGAGGATCTGCTCATCGAGCTGGACGGTGTCGACCGGCTGCGTACCTATGCGGAGACCATCACGCCGGAAGCCGCGTGCACGAGCACGCAGTTCCATCTTCAGGTGCCGCCCGAGGAGTTCGCCGACTACTGGAACGCGGCGCAGGCGATCGCCGGGGTCCAGGTCGCGCTGGCGGCCAACTCGCCCTTTCTGTTCGGCAAGGAGCTGGCGCACGAGACCCGCATCCCGCTCTTCGAGCAGGCGACCGACACCCGCCCGGTGGAGATCAAGGCACAGGGAGTACGGCCCCGGGTCTGGTTCGGGGAACGGTGGATCAACAGCGTCTTCGATCTCTTCGAGGAGAACCTCCGCTACTTCCCGGCGTTGCTGCCCCTGTGCGAGGACCAGGACCCCAAGCAGACGCTGGACCGCGGGGACACCCCGGAACTGTCCGAACTCACCCTGCACAACGGCACGATCTACCGGTGGAACCGTCCGGTCTACGCCGTCTCCCGGGGCAGGCCGCACCTGCGGGTGGAGAACCGCGTGCTGCCCGCGGGCCCGACGGTCGCCGACACCCTCGCCAACGGCGCCTTCTACTACGGTCTCACCCGCGCCCTGGTGGACGAGGACCGCCCGGTGTGGTCGCGGATGTCCTTCTCCGCCGCCGAGGACAACCTGCACGCGGCGGCACGGCACGGCATCGACGCCCGGCTGTACTGGCCCGGAACCGGTGAGGTGCCCGCGCCCGAACTCGCCCTGCGCAGGCTGCTGCCGCTGGCGCACCAGGGCCTGGAGCGCTCGGGCATGGACGCGGCCTGGCGGGAACCGCTGCTCGGCATCATCGAGCAGCGGTGCGTCACCGCGCGCAACGGCGCGGTCTGGCAGAAGGAGACGCTGCACCGCTTCGAGGCGTCGGAGCACTGCGGCCGTCACGAGGCCCTGCGACGCATGACGCATCAGTACATCGACTACATGCACCTCAACGCACCGGTCCACACCTGGCCGGTGGACTGACGGCGATCACGGACGTAGCGGCCGCCGGCCCTACGGGATCAGCCCGTTGCGACCTCGTCCAGGGTCTCCCGCACGATCCGCACCGCGCGCTCCGCGTCGGCGCGCGTCACGTCCAGGTGGAAGACGAAGCGCAGTCGGCCCGGACACCCCGCGCACAACAGGCCGCGACGCGCCGGCCGGTCGCCCAGCTCGCCGGCGTCGAGACCGGGGGCGGACTTCGCGAAGACCATGTTGGTCCCGCTCGGCTCCACGGTCAGCCCCGGCGCGTCCTTCAGGCACTCGGCGAACAGCGCGGCGTGCGCGTGGTCGTCCGCGAGCCGCGTGACCTGGTGGTCGAGCGCGTGCCGCGCCGCGGCCGCCAGCACGCCGGCCTGCCGCATCCCGCCGCCCAGGACCTTGCGCCAGCGCCGGGCCCCGGCCACGAACTCGCGTGAGCCGAGGAGTGCCGAGCCGACCGGCGCGCCCAGGCCCTTGCTGAAGCAGACGGAGACGCTGTCGAAGTGGCCGGCGATCAGCCGTGCCTGCTCGTACGGGTCGCCTCCGGCGGCCACCGCCGCGTTGAACAGCCGCGCCCCGTCCAGGTGCGTGGCGAGCCGGTGGTCGCGGGCGAGCTGCGTGGCGGTCCTCAGGTAGTCGATCGGCACGGCCCGGCCGCCGATGGTGTTCTCCAGGCACACTCTGCCACGCCGCACGTGACCTGCGGTGTCGGGGTGGCCGACGGGCCGCCCGAAGACCCCGGGAGCACGTGCGTCCGTACGCCGTGGCGACGGCCGACGGCGGGGCGCGGCTTGTCCCGCTGTGCCATTTTGGTCCTCGGGGGCAGGTGCCGCACGAACTCGACGCACGGGAGGCGATGTGGGACCCGACCAGCGAGACACCCCGCGGGACGGCCAGGAACACGGCTCGGGGCTACGGCGCAGGGCCTTCCTGGAAGCGTGCGCGGGCGGCGGACTCGCCGCGACCGCCGCCTGCACCCCGTCCACTCCCACGCGCCACCCGGACCGGGCTGCCCCATCGCACCCGCCCGAGGCGGAACGGAACCGGCCGGGAACACCCGACTGGCGCATCCGGTCGCGAGGCCCCGACACGGCCGTCATGGGGTACGCGGACCGGGTGAGTGCGACCCCGGGCGAGGAGATCGGTCTGTACGTCTCCACGACCGCCCCGTCCTTCCGCGTCTCGGCCTTCCGCGTCGGCTGGTACGGCGGGGCCGGGGCCCGGCTGGTGTGGTCGTCCGGGCGGATACCGGGCCGCGTCCAGCCCGCACCGCGCTTCCTGTCCGACACCCGGACGGTCCGTGCGCAGTGGCCGCGCACGACGGCTCTCGGCACGACGGGGTGGCCGGAAGGCGCGTACCTGCTCCGCCTGGACACGCAGGACGGTCACCAGCGCTTCATCCCGCTGGTCGTGCGCTCCACGCAGGGCACGGGCCGCACGGTGCTGATGCACGCCCCGGCCACCTGGCAGGCGTACAACCGCTGGGGCGGCTTCAGTCTCTACGAGGGCTCCTCCGGCGCGTACGCCACCCGCTCCCTCGCCGTCAGCTTCGACCGGCCCTACGACTCGGACGGCGCGGAGAAGTTCATGGTGTACGAGCGGGCGGCGGTGGTCCTGGCCGAACGGCTCGGCCTCCCGCTCGCCTACACCACCGGGATGGACGTGCACCGCGACCCGAAGGTCCTGCACGGCGCGAGCGCCGTCGTCTGCCTCGGCCACGACGAGTACTGGACCCCCGAGCAGCGACAGCACGTCACCGAGGCGCGCGACGCGGGCACCAACGTGGCCTTCCTCGGGGCCAACACCTGCTTCCGCCGGATCCGCCTGGAGCCGGAGGGCACGGGGTCCGACCGCACGGTGGTCTGCTACAAGTCGTCCTTCCCGGCCGACCCTCTCCGTACGACGCACCCCGCCCTGGTGACGACCGACTTCCGCCGGTCCCCGGCACCCGACCCGGAGTCGTCGCTGACGGGGGTGCTGTACGAGGGCTACCCGACGGACGCGCCGTACGTCGTCCACGCGGCGGACCACTGGCTCCACGAAGGCACGGGGGTACGCCCCGGAGAAGGCTTCGACCATCTGGTCGGCGTGGAGTACGACCGGGTCACCCCGGGCGCGCCCGTCCCCGCACCGCTGGAGATCACGGCGCACTCGCCCCTGGTGTGCAACGGCCGGCGCAGCCACGCCGACTCGGCGTACTACACGCTCCCCGGCGGCGCGGGCGTCTTCGCGACCGGCACCATGCGCTGGGTGGAGGGCCTGATGGCCGGCACGCCCGACGGGGGCCGCGACCACGGCATGGACGCCCGCACCCGTGCCTTCGTCACCCGTACGACCGAGAACCTGCTGCGCGCCTTCGCCGAGGGCCCGGCGGCCCGACACCGGCCCGCGCCCCGGCCGAATACGACGCGGGTGTACGGGGCCGACGTCTGAGACGGCGGCCGTCAGCCGGCCGGCACGATCTCCACGCCACGCGCCGTGAGCTGCTCGACCACCGCGTGGCCGGGGCCGGCGTCGGTGATCAGTCCGCTGATCTCCTCCCAGGGCAGCACCCGGAACCGGGAGGCCGTGCCGATCTTCTCGGACGAGGCGAGCACGTAGGTCTCCGCGGCCCGGGCGGCCAGGGCACGCTTCATCGCGGCCTCCTCGGCGTCGCCGGTGGTCAGCCCCGCCTCCGGGTGCACACCGGTGACGCCGAGCAGGCAGAGGTCGGCCGACACGTTCTGCGCGGCCTCGACCGCGGCCGCGCCGCAGGCGACCGCCGAGTGCTTGAAGACACGGCCGCCGAGCAGGAAGACCTCGGCCCGCGGATGGCCGAGCAGCGCGGCCGCGATCGTCGGGCTGTGGGTGATCACGGTGCAGGCCAGGTCCGGCGGGAGCGCGTGGGCGACGGCGAGGGCCGTGGTGCCGCCGTCCAGGATCAGGGCGCTGTCCGGCCGCACCAGCGCGACGGCCGCCGCGGCCACCTTCCGCTTGCCGTCGGGGGCGACGGTCTGCCGGGCGGCGTAGTCCGCCACGGCGGGGGAGACGGGCAGGGCTCCGCCGTAGACCCGCTGGCAGAGTCCCTCGGCAGCCAGGTCGCGCAGGTCGCGTCGCACGCTGTCCTCGGAGATGCCCAGGTCGGCGGCGACGTTCTTGGCGACGATCTTGCCGTCGCGGGCGAGCAGTCCCAGCAGGTGGTCCCGCCGTTCGGCAGCCAGCATCCGCGTTCTCTCCCGTTCTCTCTCGTTCTTGCACGTTTCTGCGTGTAGTGTAGCGCGCCATGACCGACAAGCCGCAGCTCGCAGGAGACCGAGTGACCGCCCGCCCCGGCGTCGACACCCCCGACCACCGCGGCCGTACCGGTCTCCACCGCGTCGGGCGGGGCCTGGACCGCAACCCCGACGTCGTCGTCCGCGACGTGGAACTCACCTCCCAGGGCTGGCACGTCCTGCGCCGCACCACCTTCGACTACCGGCGCCGCGACGGACGTTGGGTCACCCAGCAGCGCGAGACCTACGACCGCGGCAACGGCGCGGTCGTCCTGCCCTACGACACCGGGCGCGGCCGAGTGCTGCTCACCCGCCAGTTCCGCTACCCGGCCTACGTCAACGACCACCCGGACGGCATGCTCGTCGAGGCCGCGGCCGGGCTCCTCGACGGCGACGACCCGCTCGCCGCGATCCGGCGCGAGAGCGCCGAGGAACTCGGGATCACGCTCGGCCCGATCGCCCATGTCCTCGACGCGTACATGAGCCCCGGCTCGGTCACCGAACGCCTGCACTTCTACGCCGCCCCCTACACCCCGGCCGACCGCACCGGCAGCGGCGGCGGACTGGAGGAGGAGGGCGAGGACATCGAAGTACTCGAACTGCCCTTCGCCGAGGCCCTCGCCATGGTCCGCGACGGACGCATCACCGACGGCAAGACCGTCCTGCTCCTGCAATGGGCCGCCCTGGACGGCCCGTTCGCCCCCGCGGCGAGTACCTCCTGACACCGCAAAAGGGAGCGGGGCCGGCCGGTCGTCCCGGTCGGCCCCGCTGGTGCGTCGCGGCGCAGGTGTCAGCGCACGTCGACGTAGACGGAGGTGCCGCCGCTGTCGAAGTGCCTGGAGTCACCGAAGTACTGGATCAGCCACTTGCCGTCGGCAGTCGGCTTGCCCTTGAGGGTGGCCTTGCCGGTCGAACTCGTGGTGCCCGAAGCGACGTACGTCCACTTCGTCGAGCCCTTCTTCTGGAAGAACAGCTCGACGTGCTGGCCCTTGTACGGCCGCCAGGCGCGGGAGACGTACTCCTGGAGGGTGCCCGTGAAGGTGACGGTGGCCCCCTTCGCGACCTTGGTGGAGGACGCCTTGATCGTCGACACCCGGGTGTCGACACGGCTGAGCCGGACCGGGGTGCTGACGCTGTCCGCCAGCTTGTCGCTGCCGAGGTGGTGCACCCGGTAGTAGCCGTCGATGTAACCCCACGCGGAGAGCGTGAAGCTGCCGTAGTAGTCGGACTTGGCGGTGGCCAGGCTCTTCCAGCCGGTCCGGCCGTCGGCCGAGTACTCCAGGCGCATGGACTCCCCGCCGGACGAGTCGTCGTCGTACGCGTGTTCCAGCCGGCCGGTGACCTTGACCTGCCCGTCGGCGGCGAGGGAGGCCTTCACCTTGCGCAGCACGGACTCCTCGGGCACGACCAGGGAGCCCTCGGCCGCGGTCGTGGAGAGGTACGGATCGGACGGGGAGGCGGACCATCCGTCGACTCCGACGCCCGCGGGCGGGTTGAGCACGGCCGAGAAGTGTCCGGACGCGTCCGTGGTGACGGTGAGCGCCGCACGGTCGTTGCCGTAGATGCGCAGGCCGATCCGGACCGGGACGCCGGCGAGACCGGCCGCGTCGGCGCCGCTGCCGGTGCTCACCGTTCCGGTGACGGTCGCCGTCTGCCCGGGCAGTACCCGGGTGCGGTCGGCCGTGGCCGTCACGGACGCCTTCGTCGAGGAGATTGACGGACGGCCGAACGTGCGCGCGTCCCCGTGCACCTGGTCGTCGGCCGCCGCGAACCGGGCCGTGAAGTCGGCCCAGTTGGCCATGTCGAGGTCTTCGGTGGTGAAGCGGCCCTCGGCGTCGGTGACCGCCGTGAACGTGTCGTCCGGCCGAGGCGTGCCGCCCGCGTAGGTGCGGGTCACCTCGACCGTACGGCCCTCGATCGGCACCAGGTCGCCGGAGCCGGGCTCGATGCCGACCAGGCGGTCGGTGACACCGACGCTCCTGTGGTCGTAGGTGGGCAGGCGCGTGAATTCCAGCTTGCTGTCGCCGGCCGTGTCGATCAGCGCGGGCCTGAGGGTGAAGTCGAGCGTTCCCGCCGCGTCGCGGGTCGTGGTGTGCCCCTGGTCGTCGGTGGCGCTGACGTCGATGGAGTAGGCGCCGAGGTGCGGCATCGTCCCGCCGTCCTCGACCAGCTTCAGCGCGGCGTCGGCGGGCAGCGCCCAGGTCGAGCCGGTCCGGATCAGCGCCGGCACCTCGGCGACCACCGTGTCGCCGGTCCGTACCCGGGCGGAGACGGAGGTCACGGCGGCGCCCGGGGCGTCCGTCCAGGCCGTGACGGTGAAGGTCCCGCGGTTGTCCGCGGTGCGGGCCACACCGATACCGACCGGCCCCGCGTCGTCGGCCAGGGCGGGCACCGTGCTCAGCGCGGTGGCGACCACCGCGATGGCGGCGGCCAGGGCGAGGTATCCGCGCTCAGCGGGCATCGACGTACTCCGTCTTCGACTCGGTGTAGAAGTGCTTGGAGTCCGCGGCGAGGTAGGTGCCCCAGGTGGCGTCCTCGTAGGCCTTGGTCTTGAGACTGAAGTGGCCCTTGGAGTCGGTGGTCCCCTTGACCACCCAGTACCAGGTGCTCTCGCCCTTGGGCTTGAGGACGAGCACGATCTGTCCGCCCTTGTAGGCCTTCCAGGTGCTGCCGGACTTGTACTGGAGCGTGCCCTTGGCGGTCAGCGAGGCGTTGCGGTACGGCCGGTTGGGCGTCATGTCGAACGACACGATGCGGGTCTCGACCCGACTGCGGCTGAAGACCGCGGAGTTGACCGGGAGAAGGGTGTAGCTCTCGCCGTGCGTCACCCGGTAGTAGCCCGCGGGGCGACCCTGCGCGCGGATGGTGAACGGGCAATAGCCCGCGGTGCCGCCCTCCGCCTTGGCCGAGCCGAGGTTCTGCCAGCCGTCGCGGCCGTTCTTGGAGTACTGGAGCGTCACCGTCTGGTCGTCGCAGATCCAGTCCGGCGTGAGCCGGCCCTTGACGGTGATCGTGCGGTAGGCGTCCAGGCCGGCGCTGAGGTTGCCGATCCGGCCCGCCCGCGGGACGGTGACCTCGTCGCTGAAGGGGTCGGTGAAGTCCGCCAGGTAGTCGGAGGGCCGCACATAGGTGTAGTGGCTCGTGGTGTAGTCGGCCCTCGCGTCGTACGAGAACGTTCCGTCGGCGCCTGCGGTGGCACTGCCCATGATGCCGGTGACCGTGTGGTTCCAGGAGTCGGGCGCGCGCGTGGTGGTGACGACGGGCGCGTTCGCGAAGGGCACCCAGCCGTTGGGCGTGTAGCGCTGGACGGTGCCGCTGACCTTGAAGGTCTTCCCGGCGTAGACCCGCTCCTTGTCCGCCTCGGCGGTGATCCGGTACCGCGTCGTCACGGCGTCGAGGTCCGGAATCGCCTCCGCGTCGTCCGGATCGGTGTCGGCCTGGGGGGCGACCACGGCGGCGGTGCCGCTCAGGAGCCTGCCGCCGGGCGTGACGGGCAGCGCGAAGGCGCCGGACTCGTCGGTGAGGACCGTCTGCGAGACGTCGATCCAGGTCCCGTTCCGGAGCGTGGACCAGGCGATCCTCACCTGGGTGCCGGCCCGGGCCGCGCCGGTCGCGCCGGTCGCCGGGTCGAAGGTGGTGACGGTACCGCTGAGCGTCGCGTCGCGGTGGTCGTAGTCGGTGTACGCACGGTCGAAGGCGGCCGTGGCCACACCGGTGTGCAGCCGGTAGCCGAACAGCCCGGCCCGGCCGTGTTCGGCGCCGCTCCAGTGCTGCACGGTGCCGTCGGCCAGCCGGAAGTCGACGTCGACCGGGTAGTCGCCGTAGGCGGCGTCCCCGGGCAGGCGCAGCGGCTGGTCCGTGCTCCAGCCGCGCTCCCGGCTGAACGACAGCTCGTCCGTCGAGGCGAGCACGGCATCCGGCCGGGCCGGGTCGTGGACGCTCACCTTCACCCACAGCGCCTGGCTGTCCGGCAGCGCCACGGACAGCCTGCCGTCGTCACCGGTCGACACCCCGGTCACGGTCACCGGGTCGGCGACGGCCGGCACAGCGGTCAGTGCGCCGATCGTGAGTCCGGTCGTGAGAAGGAAGGCTGCGCTCCGGAAAACGGCAGCCCGATGTGCGCGCGACATGCGCATGCGGGGACCCCCCACAGGTCAGAAGGATGTGTTGGACCGACAGGTCAGAACACCGGAGGGTAACTTACCTGTGTGACAGCTGTGCCGCAGGGGAATTTTGGGGGGCACGGAACGCGCCACGGCACGCAGGACGGCGCTCTGCCTTCCACGCCCGGATCGCCGACGGGTGGGTCGGCACCCGTCCGGTGCCTTCGCCGGTCCGGATCCGTACGAAGGCGCCTGACGGGTTGCCGCCCGGGCCCTGCAATGATCTTCTGACACCCCAACACCCCAGTCAATCCTGGGGATTGCTCCACTCACCCCAGGTGTAGCTTGGGCGTCATGACTCTGGACGACCTGCGCGTGTTCGTCGCCGTGTGCCGGGCGGGCAGCCTCAGCGCCGTGGCCCGTGACCTGTCCTGTACGCAGTCCGCGGTGAGCCAGCACGTCAAGCGCCTGGAGCGGGAGACGGGCGTGAGCCTGTTGGAACGTCAGCCGCGTGGGGTCGTTCCCACGGCGGCGGGGCGCATCCTGCGCGACGCCGCCGCCGACGGGATCGACGGGCTGGATCTCGCGCTGCGCCGCCTGGGAGACCTCGTGAACGGCGAGAGCGGTTCCGTGCGGATCACCACCGGCGGAACGACCGTCCGGCACTTCATGGCCGAGGCGATCGTCTCCTTCCGCCGGCGGTACCCGAAGGTGAACCTGGAGTTCCGGACCGAGACCTCCAGCCGCGGCTGCTTCGACGCCCTGCTGGCCGGCAACCTCGACCTCGCCTGGATCACCGTGGGCGGCCCGGTGCGCGGTATCGAACAGCGCCCCGTCGTGGATCTGCCCTGGGTACTGGCCACGCGGTACGACGATCCGCTCGCGGCCCGGTCGCACATCGACGCCTCCGACCTCACCGGCGTCCACCTCGTCCGGCTGCCGCCGAACTCCACCTCGGGCGCCCGGTTGGACACCGCCTTCGCCGAACTGGGCGTGAGGACCGGCTCGGACACGAGCGTCGCCGACTGGGACACGGCCCTGCTCCTCGCCGAACTGGGCCTGGGCCACGCCGTCGTACCCGCCGTACCGGGCCTTCCCGCACCTGGTGACGGCAGCGCTCTGCGTCTCGTCCCGGTTCCGGCGCTGCCGCCGCTGTCGGTCGGCTGGGCCGTACGCCGCTGGGACGCACTCACCCCGCTCGCCCGGAGCTTCGCCGATCTGGTCGCCGCAAGTTGTACGAGGACGCGCGGTACGACGTGAGCGGTACGGGTTCGGCCGCCCCGTGGGGGCCGCCTGCCAGGGCCTGTGTCGCGGGCGGGCCGGGTCACCCGAGCAGGGTGCGGGCGGCGTCGGCGATGTGGGTGGCGGAGATGCCTGCGGCGTCGAGGAGTTCGTCGGTGGTGCCGGAGCCGGGGAGGCCACGGACGGCGAGATGGGCGACGGCCGCGTGGGCGCCCGCGGTGTTGAGGGCGGACAGCACGGCCTCGCCGATGCCGCCCTCGGGGTGGTGGTCCTCGGCGACGACGAGGAAGCCGGTCTCCCGGGCGGCACGGGTGAGGGTGTCGGCGTCGACGGGCTTGACGGAGTAGAGGTCGACGACGCGGGCGGTGATGCCGTCGCCGGCGAGCCGGTCGGCGGCGGCGAGGCACTCGTGCAGGGTGACGCCGGCGCCGATGAGCGTGACCTGGTCCTCGGCGCTGTGGCGCAGGGTCTTGGAGCCGCCGACGGGGAAGCTCTCGTCGGCGCCGTAGAGGACGGGGTAGGCGCCGCGGGTGGTGCGCAGGTAGGAGATGCCGTCGAGGTCGGCCATGGCGGCGGTGAGGGCGGCGGACGAGGTGGCGTCGCTCGGGTAGAGGACGGTGGAGCCGAGGACGGCGCGCATCATGGCGAGGTCCTCGACACCCATCTGGGAGGGGCCGTCGGCGCCGATCTCGACACCGGAGTGGGTGCCGCACAGGGCCATGGTGACCTGGGAGACGGCGGCCATGCGGATGAAGTCGTGGGCACGGGTGAGGAAGGCGGCGAACGTGGTGGCGTAGGGGCGGTAGCCGCACACGGCCATGCCGACCGCGCTGGCGATCATCTGCTGTTCGGCGATGTAGGTCTGGAAGTACCGCTCGGGGTGGGCCTTCTGGAAGTCCTCGGCGTGGGTGGAGTTGCCGACCTCGGCGTCCAGCGCGACCACGTCGGGACGGGCGCCCACCGCGGCGAGGGCCTTGCCGAAGGCGACCCGGGTGGCGACGCTGTCGCCGACCTCGAAGCGGGGCAGCTCGACGCTCGCGGCGCTCGGTACGGGGACGGGCCGGGCCTGCGGCGGCTGGGGGCCGCGCACGCGCAGGTCGCGTCGGCCGCCGAGCTCGGCGACGGCGCGTTCGGCCATGTCCTCGGGCAGCGGCTTGCCGTGCCAGCCGTTCTTGTCGGCGACCTCGCTGACGCCCCGGCCCTTGACGGTGCGGGCCACGATGACGGTGGGGGTCTCGGGACCGTCGGCGGCGGTGGTCAGGGCCTTGTCGACGGCGTCGAGATCGTGGCCGTCGACCACCAGGGCGCGGCAGCCGAACGCCTCGACGCGGCGGGCGTAGGCCTGCGTGTCCCATTCGAGCTCGGTGGGACCGCTCTGCCCGAGGCGGTTGACGTCGATGATCGCGGTGAAGTTGCCCAGCCGGTTGCGGCCCGCCTTGTCCAGGGCCTCCCAGACGGAGCCCTCCGTCATCTCGCTGTCACCGCACAGGACCCACACCCGGGAGTCGACCTTGCTGAGGTCCCGGCAGGCCAGGGCGATGCCGACGGAGTAGGCGATGCCCTGCCCGAGCGAGCCGGTGGCCAGGTCGACCCAGGGCAGGACGGGGGTGGGGTGGCCTTGGAGGCGGTGGCCGAAGCGGCGGTAGGTCGTCATCAGCTCGTCGTCGTCGACGACCCCGGCGGCCTTGAACATCGCGTAGAGCAGGGGAGAGGCGTGGCCCTTGGAGAAGATCAGGTGGTCGCCGGCCCGGTTGTCGGGAGCGTCCCAGTCGTAGCGCAGGTGGCGGGTCATGAGCACGGCCATCAGATCGGCCGCGGACAGACTGGAGGTCGGGTGTCCGGAGCCGGCGGAGGTGCTGGCACGGACGGAGTCCACGCGGAGCTGCTGGGCGAGTTCGAAGACCTGGGACAGATCGCTCTCGGGGCCGAGGGTGGTGGTCATGGCGGAGCCTTTCTCGTCGGACGACGGGTTAGGGGTTCCCTCGTTCGAGGCGGCCGATCGCTCCGGCGCAGCTTTTCCCCCTTCGGCGGTGCACGTCGTCGGCAGGGACGCGTATGAGCGATGCGCGGGCCCGTGCACGCGCCGGATGACGGCCGGTCGTATCCACCGCCTTCCGGACCTCACTTCTGTTCGGAACCTTTGTTCGGAGCTCTAAGGCTGCTCGGTGGCCTGCCGGTCGGTCTCGCGGTCGCCGGCGCTGACCAGCCCGGTCTCGTACGCGGCGATGACGGCCTGCACCCGGTCGCGCAGTCCGAGCTTGGCGAGGATGCGGGCGACATGGGTCTTGACGGTCGCCTCCGCGAGGTGGAGGCGGGCGGCGAGTTCGGCGTTGCTCAGTCCGCGGGCCAGCAGGCCGAGGACCTCCAGTTCGCGCGGGGTGAGGGCGGCCAGGTCGCGGTGGAGGGCGGCGGTCTCGCCGCCGTGACGGGCGAACCGCTGCACGAGGCGGCGGGTGATGGCGGGGGCGAGCAGGGCGTCGCCGGTACGGACCGTGCGTACGGCCGAGGCCAGGTGCTCGGGGGTGACGTCCTTGAGGAGGAAACCGCTGGCCCCGGCGGACAGGGCCGCGTAGACGTACCGGTCGAGGTCGAAGGTGTTCAGGATGATGACGCGGGGTTCGCCGGGGGCGCCGGTGAGGATGCGGCGGGTGGCCTCCAGACCGTCCATCTCCGGCATCCGGATGTCCATCAGGATCACATCGGGACGGGTGCGGCGGGCCGCTTCGACCGCTTCGGCCCCGTTGGTGGCCTCGGCGACGACGTCGACGCCGTCGGCCCGCAGGATCATCCGGAAGCCGGTGCGGACCAGGGTCTGGTCGTCGGCCAGGAGCACCCGCGGCGGCTGCTCGGTCACGGTGCCTCCAGAGGGATCAGCGCCTCCACACGGTAGCCGCCGGCCAGGCGCCGGCCGGTGCTCAGGGTTCCGTCGTAGACGGCGAGGCGCTCGCGCAGGCCGATCAGCCCCCGGCCGTTGCCGGTGACCGCGTCGGCGTCCGGCCGTCCGCCGGTGTCGGTGACCTCCACCCGCAGCCGCCGCGGTCCGTATTCGACGATCACGGAGGCGGTGGCGCCGGAGGCGTGCTTCACGGTGTTGGTCAGGGCTTCCTGGACCACGCGGTAGGCGGCGAGCTCGATACCGGGCGGGACCTCGCAGGGCGGGCCGGTCACGGTCAGCTCGACCGGCAGCCCGGCGTCCCGTACCCGTCCCACGAGCGTGTGCAACTGGTCCAGGCCGGGCTGCGGGCTCAGCTCCGCGCCTGTGCCGGCCAGGTCCTCGGCCGGGTCCGCGGGCTCGCCGTCGGCGGCCATGGTGAGCAGGCCCATGACGTGCCGCAGTTCGGTCATGGCCGCCCGGCCGCCCGCCTCGACGGCGAGCAGGGCCTCGCCTGCCTCCTCGGGGTCGGTCTTCATGATCTTGCGGGCGGCACCCGCCTGGATGACCATCACGCTGACGTTGTGCGTGACGACGTCGTGCAGTTCGCGGGCGATGCGCGCGCGTTCGTGCTCCACGGCCCGGCGCAGCGCCTCGGCCTGTTCGCGTTCCAGAGCGGAGAGCCGGGCCCGGCCCTCGTCGGTCCGCAGCTTCCAGGTGCGCAGCCCCAGGGCGGCGCCCGCCATCGGGACCAGGATCAGCAGGACGATGTACTCGTTGGGGACGACCGGTGTCACCGAGTTCCCCGAGGTGCCCACCAGCAGCACCGACGCCGGCAGCGCCGCCAGGGTCGCCAACCGGTACGGGCTGTGCACGGCGGCGCTGTAGACGGCGCTGACGAACGCGTACAGGGTCAGCCGCAGCACGCTCTGCGGTGTCGCCAGCGCCGCGGCCGTCACCACGCACAGCACGGCGAGCGGGAAGCGGCGGCGCAGCGCCAGGGCACCGGAGGCGACGACCGCGAGCGTCACCATGAAGGCCAGACCGCCGGGGCCGGACGGGCGCGGCACGACGTACGACACACCCGGCGCGATCTCACGCACCACGATGTTGTTCGCGTTGTCGATGCCGTAGTAGACCGTGATGACGCCGAGCGCCAGTGCCACCAGCACGTCGAAGCGCCAGGCGCGACGGCTGGGCCGCAGCGGCGGACCGGTCGGGATCCAGGCATCGCGGACCGCTCCGCGGGCCAGGGCCCACAGCCGCTCCGACGTCGTCCGTGCGTTCATCACCGGTTCATTGTCGCCGCCGTCCGGACCCTGCGGGTCCGCCTCGGCGACCGTTTCCGGCGCCCCGCCTGCATCGGGCGCCTACATCGAAAGGATGACGTTCCGGGAGGTCATCCCGATGCGGTACGGCAAGGGGTCCGGGCGGGCGACGCACCCGGGCCGGGCGCGCTCCTAGCGTCCGACGGGTCCGAATCCCCGTACCGAAGGAGCCCTTTCATGACCACGCCGGTGATCGAACTGTGCGAGGTGAGCCGACGCTACGACGACGGCCCGCCCGCCGTGGACGACGTGTCGCTGACCGTGCGGCCCGGCGAGGCCGTCGCGATCCTCGGGCCGTCCGGCAGCGGCAAGTCCACCCTGCTCAACCTGATCGCGGGGCTGGACCGGCCGGACTCGGGGACCGTCACCGTGGACGGGGTGCGCGTCGATCGGCTGGGCGAGGCCGGATCGGCGCTCCACCGGCGATCGAGGATCGGCATGGTCTTCCAGTTCTTCAATCTGCTCGACGATCTGACCGTGGCCGACAACGTCGTCCTGCCCGCGCGGCTCGCCGGTACGGCACGGGCCGAGGCCGACCGCAGGGCGGCGGAACTCATGGAGCGCCTCGGCATCGACCGGCACGCCCGCGCCTGCCCCGGGCGGCTGTCCGGCGGCGAGCGGCAGCGCGTCGCGGTGGCCCGGGCACTGATGAACCGGCCGCCACTGCTCCTGGCCGACGAGCCGACCGGGGCCCTGGACACGGCCGCCGGACAGGACGTCAGCAGGCTGCTCGGCGACCTCCACGCCGAGGGCCAGACCATCGTCGTGGTCACCCACGACCTGGCGCTCGCCCGGTCCTGCACCCAGCGGACGGTACGGATCGGGGACGGCCGGATCACCGAGGACGTCGGTTCGCGAGCCGACGCCGGGGCCGCCCGATGAGCGCGCTCGGCAAGGTGGTGCGCTCCGGGGTGGCACGACGGCGGGTGCAGACCCTGGTGATCGGGCTCACCACCTTGATGGCGGTGGCCGCCGCCGTCCTCGGCGGAACGCTGATGGTGATCTCCGACGGGCCCTTCGACGACGCCTTCGCCCGGCAGCACGGCGCGCATCTGTCCGTCCAGTTCGACGCGGGCAGGGTGAGCGCGGGGCAGTTGTCGGCGTCCGGGGCCGCGGAAGGCGTGAGCGCGGCGGCCGGACCGTTCCCCACGGCGACGGTCACCCCGCGGGCGGACGAGGCGGGCCCCGGGTGGCCCATCACCGTCGTCGGGCGCAGCGGTCCGGGCCGGGACGTGGACGAGGTGACGCTGCTGAACGGGCGCTGGCCCGTCCGGGCCGGTGAGATCGTGCTGTCCGCCGATTCCCCGCTCATCCCGGACCTGGGCGGGAAAGTCGCCTTCTCCCGGCCGTCCGGCGCTCCGACGCTGACGGTGGTCGGGGTGGCCCGGTCGGTCACGCAGACCGCGGACGCCTGGGTGCTCCCGTTGCAGATGCCGGCGCTCACCGAGCCCGGCGGCGGCGGTTACCAGATGGTCTACCGCTTCACCCACGCGGACACTGCCGCGCAGATCACCGCGGGCGGCAAGGCCGTGACGGCGTCCCTGCCGCGGGCGGCGGCCGTCGGCGAACAGTCGTGGCTGACCGTCAGGAAGAATGCCGAACGTGCCACCGCCCTGTACGTCCCGTTCCTTGTGACGTTCGGCGTTCTGGGCCTGGTCATGTCGGTGCTCGTCGTCGGCAACGTGGTCGCGTCGGCCGTCGGCACGCAGACGCGCCGGATCGGCGTCCTCAAGGCCGTCGGCTTCACCCCGGCCCAGGTGGTACGGGCCTATGTCGGCCAGGCGCTGGTCCCGGCCGCGGTCGGCACGGCACTCGGTGTCCTCGCGGGCCACCTGCTCGCCGTACCCGTACTGGCCGAGGCCACCGACGTGTACGGCACCTCGTCCCTGGCCGTCGCCCCCTGGGTCGACCTGGCGGTGATCGCCGGGGTGCTCGGCCTGGTGGCGGCGACCGCGTGGGCCGGTGCCTGGCGGGCGGGTCGGCTGCGTACGGTCGACGCGCTCGCCGTAGGCCGCACCGCTTCGGCGGGGCGCGGCCGGTGGGCGGTCCGGCTGGCCGGCCGGCTGCCGTTGCCGCAGCCGGTCGCGCTGGGTCTGGCCCGGCCCTTCGCCAGACCGGCCCGCGCGCTGGCCATGGGCACGGCGGTGCTGTTCGGCACGGTCGCCGCCACGTTCACCGTGGGGATGAGCGCCTCGCTGGGCGAGGTGATGAAGGCCAAGGCCCATGACGCCGCCGATGTCACCGTGCCCGAGCCGCTGCCGGAGTTCGGACCCCGAGGCACCGTCATCGAAAAGCCGCGGGCGGATCCCGCCGCGGTCGCGGCGGCGGTCGAGGCGACCGCCGGAACCGCGAAGTACTACCGCGCCGCGACGGTACGCGCGACCGTGGCCGGTCTCACCGGCACCGTCGACGTGATCGCCTTCACCGGCGACGCCTCCTGGGGCGGCTACACGATGGTCGAGGGCCGCTGGATCGGCGGGCCCGGTGAGGCCGCGGTCCCCACCGCCTTCCTGGCCGCCACCGGCACCCGCATCGGCGACACCCTCACCCTCGGCGGACTCGCCGAGCCCGTCACGGTCCGGATCGTCGGGGAGGTCCTCGACCCCCGCAACAGCGGGATGCAGGTCTTCACCGACGCCCGCACCCTCACGCCCGCCCGTCCCGACCTGACGGACGCGAGCCATCACATCGCGGTCACGTCCGGCACCGACGTCGCCGCCTACGTCGACGCGCTGAACAGGGACCTGGCGCCGCTGGGCGTCACCGCCCAGATCGGCGGTCCCGGCGCCGGCAGTGACATGGTCGTCACGCTCGACGCGCTCTCCGCGCTCCTCACGTTGATGCTCGTCGCCGTCGCCGCGCTCGGCGTCCTCAACGGCGTACTGCTCGACACCCGCGAGCGGGTCCGGGAGATCGGCGTCCACAAGGCGCTGGGCATGACACCCCGGCAGACCCTCGCGATGGTCCTCACCTCGGTCGTCGTGACCGGACTCGTCGCGGGGGCGCTCGGTGTGCCGCTCGGCGTGAGCGTGCACGGCTGGGTCATGCCCGCGATGGGCGACGGCGCGGGGCTGCGTCTGCCCGACTCCGTCATCGCCGTCTACCACGGAGCCGAACTGCTCCCGCTCGCACTCGGCGGGCTGCTCATCGCCGCCCTGGGCGCGCTGCTGCCCGCCGGTTGGGCCGCAAGAGCCCGAACGGCCACGGCTCTGCGCACCGAATAGGAGGTCGGGACCCGCGCTCATGCCCCGGCCTCCATCGCTCGGCGCTGGAGGCCGGGGCGTCGTGGCGGGTCATGGATCCGTCGTTCCTCCACCACCGATTGGTAATATTATATGGGTCAAAATGTAGGGTGAAATGGAAGCGGAATGCCCGCACTCCGTGCCGATATCGTTGGCCATGACCGCTGTTCATCTCAATTCTCTGTTCGACGGAGAGCAAGGATTGGGCGATGCCGGATACGGGAACGGCGTGCATCGCCGAGGCGGTATAAAGGAACCCCTGGGAAAGCTGGGGTCGGCGGGTCGCCGTGGTCCTCTTGAACCTGTATCATCAATCAAGGATTGAGGGGGCATCAATCCTTGATCGAGGGCGAATCAATTCGGTCCGTTTGTGCTTTCCCGGTGCAGACGGCGAAGTCGTCGAACGGGTGGAGTATTTCCGCTCCGGGGGGCGCTCGTGCGCCGATAATTCGCGCCGGACTGTGCCTTTCATAACGGCGATAACACCCTGCGCTCGCTGGACCGAGTGAATGCGGCAGGCGGGTGTTGTGCATTTCTTCCGGCTGGAGGCACATTTCTCTCAGCGGTTCTCGCCGATGGGAGGGACGCATGACGAGCCACGCAACCGAAGTCGACCTCGAAAGTCTGCTCCGCCGGGCATTGCAGGCCACCGGTACGGAGGCGCGTTGGACGACCGACGCGGACGAGATGTGGTGCCGCCTCACCTGCCTGTCCGGAATTCAACGCCGGCAAGGCTGGAAACTGCATGTTTCCGCGACGGCCGCCTCTGCCCCGGAAGTCCTTGTGAGGGCCATGGACGTGCTGCTGCGTGAAGACGCGGCATTCAAGTTCGTGCGATCGCTCGAACAGGTGAGCGCGCTCAACTCCCGTGCCACACCGCGAGGCAGCTCCGGCAAATTCATCACCGTATACCCGCCCTCCGACGCCGCCGCGGCCCGAATAGCGATGGAGCTGCACAGGGCGACGGCAGGACTGGCCGGCCCCCGGATCCTGTCCGACCAGCCGTACGCCCCGCGCAGTCTGGTGCACTACCGCTACGGCGCCTTCGTCGGCCGGCGGCGGCTTTCGGACGAGGGTCTGCTGGTGTGGTTCATCGAGGACCCCGACGGCAATCCCGTGGAGGACAAGCGCACCGGGCAGTACGCGCCACCCCCTTGGGCGGTCAGCCCCTTTCCCGCCTCCGTACCGCTTCCACCGCAACAGGAGAAGGCGGCGAGCAAGCCCGTGCTGCTCGGCGGCCGGTTCTCGGTACGGGAAGCGATCCGGCACACCAACAAGGGCGGCGTCTACCGGGGCACCGACGTCACCACCGGCGCACCCGTGGTGATCAAGGAGGCCCGGCCGCACGTCGAGGGCGACAGGTCCGGCTCCGACGTCCGCGACTGGCTGCGGACCGAGGCCAGGACGCTGGAGAAGCTCAAACACACAGGACTGGCACCGGAGTTGCTCGCGACGTTCGAGACGGGCGGGCACCTGTTCCTCGCCCTGGAGGAAGTACCGGGCGTGCCCCTGCGCAACTGGGTCGCCGAACGCTTCCGCGACATCGGCAGCGAACGCTACCGGGCCGAAGCACTCGAACAGGTCGCACTTCTGGTGGACCTGGTCGCGGCGGCCCACGCCTGCGGCTGCGTACTGAGGGACTTCACCCCGGCCAACGTCATGGTCCGCCCCGACGGGGAACTGCGCTTGATCGACCTGGAGCTCGCCGTCCTGGAGGACGACATCGCGCTCCCGACCCAGGTGGGGACCCCCGGCTTCAGCGCTCCCGAACGCCTGGCGGACGCTCCCGTCTCCCCGACGGCCGACTACTACAGTCTCGGCGCCACCGTGTGCTTCGTGCTCGCCGGGAAGGTGCCCGACCTGCTGCCCGAGGAGCCGGCCGGCCGGCCGGAACAGGAGCGGTTCGCCGACTGGCTGGACGCCTGCGCGGGAACGCTGGGCCTGCCGGAGGGCCTGCGGGAGATGATCCTCGGGCTGATGAAGGACGCTCCCGGCGAGCGCTGGGACCCGGACAGGGCGCGTACGGCGCTGCGTGCGGCGGACCCGTCATGGACCGCGCGCCCCACCGTCGCACCGGCACGCACAGCCGAGTCCGATGACGTGACACAGGTCGCGGTCACCGGGATGGTGAACCACCTCGTCGAGTCGATGACCCCGGCCGACCAGGGGCGGCTGTGGCCCGTGTCCACCCTGGCCGGTGAGACGGACCCCTGCACCGTGCAGCAGGGTGCGGCCGGTGTACTGGCGGTCCTGACCCGGTACTTCGAGCTCACCGGCGACCCGCGCCTGCCGGAACTGCTCCGAACCGCGGGCAACTGGATCGTCGCCCGCACCGACACCCGCTCCATCCGGCCGGGACTGCACTTCGGCGGCCGCGGAATCGCCTGGGCCCTGTACGACGCCGGACGTGCCGTCGACGACCGCGCGCTCACCGACCACGCGCTGGCCCTGGCGCTGGCCCCGCTGGAGCGGACACCCAGCTACGACATCACCCACGGCTGCGCCGGCAGCGGCATGGCCGCCGCCCACCTGTGGCACCGCAGCGGTGACCCACGCCTGGCCGAGCTGGTCGTCGACGCGGCCGACCGGCTGGCCGCCGCCGCACGGACCGAACCGGCCGGAGTGAGCTGGCCCGTCCCCGCGGAAGCCGTGTCCAAGGAGGCCGGCAAACGCTACCTCGGCTTCGCGCACGGAACAGCCGGCATCGGCTGCTTCCTCCTCGCCGCCGCCTCCGTCTCCCACCGCGTGGAACACATGGAGCTGGCCGTGGCGGCGGGGGAGCACCTGGTGGCCAACGCCGTGATGGTCGGCCAGACGGCCCAGTGGCCGGCCCAGGCCACGGACGTGCCCACCGCCCCCTACTGGTGTCACGGCTCGGCGGGCATCGGCTCCTTCCTGGTCCGGCTCTGGCAGCAGACCGGGGACAAACGCTTCCTCGACCTCGCCCACGGCGCCGCCCACGCCGTCGTGGAACGCGCCTCGCGCGCCGCCGTCGCCCAGTGCCACGGACTGGCCGGCAACGGCGACTTCCTCCTCGACATGGCCGAGGCCACCGGGGACCCCGCCTACCGGGCGATGGCCGAGGACCTGGCCCGCCTCATCGTCTGCGAACGGGCCCACCGCGACAGCCACGTCGTCTTCCCCAACGAGTACGGGGACGTCTCGACGAGCTGGAGCGACGGATCCGCAGGCATCCTCGCGTTCCTCCTGAGGACGCGCCACACAGACTCCCGGCACTGGATGGCTCAGGTGCCGGGCTGAACGACAGGTAAATCCTCCTGTCGTAACCGCTCACAGAAGGAGATTGTCATGGAGAACCAGGCGCTCGAGCTGCTGGCCCACCTGCACGCCCTTCCGGAGACCGACCCGGTCGGTGTCGACGGCGCGCAGTTCAGCGGCACCTGTGCGTGCGTCGGCCTGCTGACGCTGCTGAACACCGTCTGCATCGGCGTCAGCTGCGCCTAGTCGAAATCCTCCGGCCGGTGGCCGCCCTCGGGCGGCCACCGGCCGGAGCCGATTCCGCCGCGGCCCGCAGGCCGCGCGGAAGACACCCCCGTGGACGAGGAGCCGACCATGAAGCCACATGCCGGTGACGACGCTCACACCCGAGCAACGCCCCCGACCGCCGCCCGCACCGGCCCGGACGGTACGCAGGCCGCCGCCCCACCGGTGTACGCCATCAGCACGCGCGGCCTGGTCAAGAGCTACGCGGGCCCGGACGGAAGCACCACCCACGCCGTACGCGGCCTCGACCTCGACGTCCTCCAGGGCGAGACCTACGCCTTCCTCGGCCCCAACGGCGCGGGAAAGTCCACCACCCTCGCCCTGCTGTGCGCCCTGGCCCGCCCCACCGCAGGACAGGCCACGGTGGCCGGCGCCGACGTGCTCGGCCGACCGGACCAGGTGAGACGACTGGTCGGGATGCTCTTCCAGCACAGCGCCCTGGACCCGGACCTGACGGCCGAACAGAACCTGCACATCCACGCACGCCTGTACGGACTGCGCCGCCGCCACGCCCGCGTCCGCGTCACCGAGATGCTCGAAGCGGTCGGACTGGACGACCGCCGGCGTTTCCCGGTCCGCACCCTGTCCGGAGGCATGCGCCGCCGCCTGGAACTCGCCCGCGGCCTGTTGCACGCGCCCGAGGTGCTGTTCCTCGACGAGCCGACCACCGGACTCGACCCGCACGCCCGCGCCCAGGTCTGGGAGTACCTGCGCGCACTGCGCGAACGGCACGGCAGCACCCTCTTCGTCACCACCCACTACCTGGAGGAGGCGGAGCACTGCGACCGGCTCGGCATCCTCGACCACGGCCGACTCGTGGCCCAGGGCACGCCCCGGGCGCTGAAGGCCGCGATCGGGGCGGACCGGGTACTGCTGCGTACCGGCGACGACGCGGCGGCACGCCAGATCGTGGGCCGGACCGCTCCCTCGGGCCGGGCCGTCACCCTGGACGCCGAGGGGGTGTCCCTGCGGGTGCCCAACGGCAGCGCCTGGATTCCCCGCCTGTGCGCGGCACTCGAAGCCCACGGCATCGCCGTGCACGCCGCGTCCGCGACCCCACCGACGCTCGACGACGTCTTCTTCCACCACACCGGGCGCAGCATCCACACCCCCCGGCCGCACCGGACACCGGCCGACCCGGCGCCGGGCGCCACCACCGCAGCGACCGAGGAGACCCCATGACCGCCCCCGCTCTCCCGGCCTCGGACGCCTCCGGCACCCCCGCCGACCCCGGCGCCGGCCACAGCGACGGCCGCGAGCCCGGGCCGCCGCTGCGCCACGAACTGCGCGCGGTCCACGCCCTGGTCCACCGCGATCTGCTGCGCCTGGCGAGCCAGCCCACGCACAGCGCCCTGATGCTGATCCAGCCGGTGCTCTACCTCTTCGTCCTCGGCGGAGGTCTGGCCGCCCTGATCCCGGACTCCTCACTGGGTGTCGGGTACCAGACGTACCTCTTCCCGGGCATGCTGATGATGACCGTGCAGTCGCCGGCCATCATCGTCGGCGTCCGTATGATCACCGACCGGCAGAGCGGCTACCTGCGCGAACTGCTGATGGCCCCGGTCAGCCGGCCCACCCTGCTGCTCGGGAGCTGCGCCGGCGGCACCCTCGTCTCCACGGTCCAGGGCGCCGTGCTGCTCGGCCTGGCCGGCGCCGTCGGCCTGCCCTACGACCCCCTGCTCCTGGCGCTGCTCCTCGCCGTGATGATCCTGTCCTCCTTCACCATCACGGCCCTGTCCCTGCTGCTGGCCGTGAGCCTCGACCGGCCCGAGATCTTCCACATGCTGCTCGGCCTGGTGATGATGCCGCTGCTGTTCCTCTCCGGCGGCTTCTTCCCCCTGGGCAACCTGCCGGGCTGGGCCCACCCGCTGGCCGCCGCCAACCCGCTCGCCTACGGGGTGGACCTGCTCCGCCGCGCCATCGCGCTGCGCGTACCCGGCCAGGCGACCGCCGTGGGCATCGAATGGTCCGGCCGGCAACCTCCCCTGCTCCTGGAGGGCGCGGTCCTCCTGGCGGGCGGAGTCGCGGCCCTGCTCTGGGCGGCCCGCCGCTTCAGCCGCCCCGAATGACCCCCGACCCGTCGGCCGCCGAGAGCGTCAGGGCGCCGACGCGGATTCCCGGACCAGACCGAGTGCCGCCTCGCTGAAGGCGCGCACACGGGATGTCGCGCCGTCGGCCGGCCAGACGAGACCCCATTCCACCGGCGCGGCGTCCTCGAAGGGGACATAGGCGACGTCCGGTCGGGCGAAGTAACGCCGGGCGTGGGCGCCCACGACGAAGACGCCCTCCCCGGCGCCGACGAGCGTCAGCATCTCGTTGAAGGTCACGGCCGACGGGCCGGGAACGATGCGCCGGCCGGCGGGTGTGCGCGGCGGCGTGCGGTCCTGACGCGGTGACTTCGGCGGTGTCCTGGGCAGTTGTACCACGGGCACGCGGGCCAGGTCCTCGACGGAGACGGCCGCGCGCCGGGTGAAGGGGTGCCCGGCCGGGACCGCGAGCATACGGGCCTCACGCACCAGGACCGGCCCGGTGACGATGCCCTCCTCGTGCACCGGGTGGCAGGTCAGCGCGAGATCCGCCGTGCCGTCGCGCAGCCACGGCAGTACCTGCGGCAGATGCGCTTCCTTGATGTGGACCTCGCAGTCGGGATGCCGGGCGCGGAATCTCCGGGCGGCCCCGACCAGCAACTGGCCCGCTGCCGGCCCGTCGTACGCCACCCGCAGCAGCCCGGTCATGCCGCGTCCGGCGTCGACCGCCCGCTCGAACGCGTCGGTGATCCGGGCCCAGGCGGGACCCAGCTCCTCCTGCAACTGCCTTCCCACCAGGGTGAGTTCCACCCGGCGACTGGTGCGTTCGAACAGGGGGACGCCGATGCGGCGCTCCAGTTTGGCGATGGTCCGGCTGACCCGTGCGGTGGAGACGTGCAGCCGCTCGGCCGTGCGGCCGAAGTGCAGCTCCTCGGCGAGCGTCAGGAACGCCTCCAACTCGTGCCGCTCCAGCATCCCCCGTCACCCTCCATCGTCAACCGAGGCTCAACGACCTTTGCGCGGAAGCGCATTGATGTCCTTCCGGGCCCACAGCAGGATCAGAGGCGCGGAAAGCCCCCGAACTGCACAGGAGAGCATCATGTACGTCACCCTCGACCGCGCCCTGACCGCTCCCGCCCACGATAGGGCCGCGGCCGTCGCGGAACTCCGGGACCGGGCGGAAATCACCGATGCGCTCCACCGCTTCGGTCTGGGACAGGACCTCAAGGACCGGGAGCTGTTCGCCTCGGCCTTCGCCGCCGACGCCGAGCTGGACTTCCGCCCGGCCGCCGCGCGTTGGGGGGCCGAGCCGCCGTTGATGACCGGGCGGGAGAGCATCGTCACCACCATCCTGGCCATGTTCGCCGACCGGGTGGACACCACTCACCAGATCACGAACACGCGGATCGTCGTGGACGGTGACACCGCCCGGCTCACCGCCCTGGTCGAGGCCCAGCACCTGCTCGTCACCGACCGCACCACCCACGCGCTCCTGAAGAATCCCTATGACGTCGACCTGGTCCGCGACGGCGACCGCTGGGTCATCCGCCGACTGCGCATCGACAACACCTGGTACACCGGTGATCCCGGCGCGTTCTTCGGCTGACATCGGCGCAGCGGTGCCGGCCCGAGCACGTCCGGACGACCTGGCCCGAGGCGGTCGTGTCGCCCTCCCCCGGCGTCTACGAGCGGCGGCGCCGAACTGCCGTCGACCGCTGCCGGGAGAGGTCCGCGTTCCGTGCTGTACCGGCCGTTCTCCGCACCCCGCGCCCGGTTCCCGCGCCCCTCGCGCCTCCGTACCCCCACATCCTCCTATCAGGGCGTTTGACCTGTAAAAGCCCGTTCTGCGCCTCCGGCGTCCGGCAAGGTTGCGCCGGTGAAGGGACGCCGCCCACAGGCGTCCCGCACGACATGGAGGAGACACATGCGAGCAAAGACGGCCCTCACCGCCGGCGCCCTGGCGCTCACCCTCGCCGCCGGAGCCGGCTGGGCCGCCCAGGCAGCCCCCGAGCACACACCCGCTGCCAAGCCCGTACATTCCCGTGCCATCGACGGCTACCAGATCGTCACGCTCCCCAACGCGAACGTGCCGAACTTCCAGCGTCGTACCGTCTTCTGTCCGGCCGGCAAGCACGTCGTCGGTGGCGGAGCCGAGGCCCAGGGCGCCGACGCGATGCTCGTCGGCAGCTTCCCCACCCCGGACGGATCCGGCTGGATCGGTCTCGGCAGGCAGAAGGCCTACAGCAGCGTCGGCATCAGCGTGTACGCCATCTGCGCCTTCTGATCCGACGTCATCAGCCCCGTCAGCGCCCCGTCGCCGGAACCTCCGGCGGCGGGGCGCCGCAGGTCGGGCCGGTCGAACCGAGGGTCCTCACCCCAGGGGGTACCCGACCCGGCGGCCTCGGGCTCAAGCGGACGGCGTGACCGGGGAGCGCAGCCCGAGCCACTGCTCGGCGTCCCAGGCCCGGAACCGCTCCACCTCGGTGAATCCCAGCTTCGCCGCGAGGCGCATCGAGCCGATGTTGGCGCTCTGGGTGGTGAGCACCACCGGCTCGCCGGGAAGGACGCCGTCGAACCAGCCGAGCGCCGCCGCGCACGCTTCGGCGGCGTACCCGAATCCCCACGCCCGCGGCAGGAAGAGGTAACCGAGATCGGCCTTCCCCGCGGCAGCCGGGCGACGATGCCCCGTCGCCCTCCTGAGCAGGATCTGACCGATCATCAGCCCGTCGAGTTCGACGACGAAACTCCCCGGCCACCGCTCGGGCACCCCGGGCAGCTCGCGCTCCAGCTCGGCACGCGGACGCGGACCGCCGAGGTAGGTGTGCACCTCAGGCGAAGCCAACAGCTCGACGAACGCGGCACGGTCCCGGGCCTCGGGCTCACGGAGCACGAGCCTTTTGGTCTCGATCGGCTCGGGCGGCCAGTCGACGGGCCCCAAATCTGACATGCGCACACCCTAACAACCGGAGAGGCGCGGGAAGCCCCGCCGGCGGGGGCCCGGTACCGCCCTCGCCCCGGCCTGCCGACGGGCGGGGTGTCTACCGCCGGCCCACCGACTCCAGCATCACGGCGGGCGGAAGAGACGGGTTGGCCGCTGCGGCTTCCGCCACCTGCCGGTCCGCGTCGGTGAGCAGTTCCACGACGACCGACGGCGGGAGTGCCGGGTGGCCGGCCGCTACAGGTCCGGCCTGTTTGCCGGCCAGGCAGACGAGCAGTGCGGAGGCCGTCGCCCCGCGGTGTCGCGTAACCTCACGGAACACCTTCCGCACCGCTGGTTCGTGACGGACCAGGTCCTAACGAGATTGCGAGCCGCACCGTGATACGAGACTTGTACAACGTCCGGGTGCGGCCCGCGGAGGATGCGACCACACCACTGACCGACGAGGAAGAGCAGCGCCTGCGGGCTCTGCTGTTCAGTGAACTCGGCAACGAGATCGCCGACCAGGGATGGGTGCGCTTCCCGGCGTACACGCCGGAAGACCGCCGTCGGTTGGTCGATGTGGCGCACCGGCTCACCGCCTACTGGGGCCGGCAGGTGGTCGTCGAGGCCGAGGACCAGTGCCGTCTCAGGCTCTGCCTCGCCGGACATGAAGCGCTTTTGAGGCCTTTGCCTGCGGCGACGCGCTGATCGGCTCGCGGGCGGATCGCGGGGCAGCTTGTCGAGAAGGGGCGTCCTTGGAGGCGGCGTAACGTTTCTGCTATGGTTGATCTTGAGCGGGTCGGTGGAGGTCGCACCGGACTGCGATGCGTTGGTCGTCCAAGGAAAGATGCCCCGCTTCCTGTGGGGAGATGCAGGTGCAAGGCCTGCCCGGCGCTCTGTGAGGACCCCGTCCCGGGTTTCGGGACGGGGTCTCTTTTTTGTCTGCGGCGGGCGATGGGGACGGGTGTCGGTGCGCGACTTGTGGTCCGGGCCGCTCCGGACGCCGCGGTCATCGGATGGATCGCGTACGCCGCGTGGGCCCCGTACGCGTCGTACGGGGCCCACGCTCGTGCGGTTTCGGCATGGCTCAGGGGCAGCTGATGCGGATGTCACCCGCGTCCGTGGTGCAGGTGTCCGTGTTGAGGCCGCCGTTGGCGGTGTCGTTGCCGGCGACGTTGTCGACGGTGTCGAGGTTGTCGGTGCCGGTGTTGCCGATCAGGGTGTCGTTGCCGGGGCCTGCGGTGAGGTTGTCGTTGCCGGCGCCGCCGTCGATGCGGTCGTTGCCGTAACCGCCGTACACGGTGTCGTTGCCGCTGCCGGCGCTGACGGTGTCGTCGCCGCCGAGGGCACAGATCACGTCGTTGCCACTGGTGCCGGTGATGGTGTCGTTGCCGCTGGTGCCGACGCGGGTGCAACCGCGGGCGTTGTTGACCGTGGTCGTCGCCGTGGCGGTGTTGTTGCCGGAGTTCGGGTCGCTCTGAGCGGCGAGGACGGTGGCCCGGTTCGTGAGTGTGCCGGTGGTCCGCGGCTCGGCGGCGACGGTCACCGTGGCGACCGCTCCCGGGGCGAGAGTGCCGAGGGAGCAGTTCGCGGAGGTGGCGGTGGTGGTGCAGGTGCCCGCACTGGTGGTCGCGGAGACGACCGAGACGGCGACGCCGCTGAGGGCGTCCGACAGGGAGACGTCGGTGGCGGAGGCCGTGGCGCTGTTGTTGGTCACCCGCACGGTGTAGGTGGGCCGGTCACCGATGCCGACCGTGGTGGGACCGGACTTCGTCACCGCCAGATCCACGCCGGACGGCGGCGGGGTGGTGCTGCCACCCTCGAAGCGTGCCAGGGCGAAGTCGCCTTCGGGCCCGCCCCCGCCGGCGGCGACGATCTTTCCGTCCGGCTGCAGGGCCACGCCGTCGGCGGCGTCGCTGCCGCCGAAGTCCGCCGTCGCGAGGCCCCCGGCGCCGAAGCCGGTGTCCTGGCTGCCGTCGGGGTTGTAGCGCCGGACGGCGAAGTCGCCGCCGGGCCCGGTGCTTCCGGCGACGACGATCCGGCCGTCTCCCTGCTGCACCTTGACGTCGGCCGCGGCGCCGCCTGGGGTGAGCACCGTGCCGGTCCGGTTGAAGCTCGTGTCCAAGGCGCCGTTGGGGAGGTAACGGGCCAGCCCGAACCGGGAGCCGCTGCAGCCGGCGGCGACGATCTTTCCGTCCGGCTGAACCGCGAGACCTTCCACGGAGTCGTAGTCGCCCAGGTCGGTGCGGACGATGCCGTCGCCGTCGAAGCTCGTGTCGAGGCTGCCGTCGGTGTTGAAGCGCAGCAGCGCGAAGTCGAAGCGGGTCGTGCCCACCTCGCCGCCGACCAGGATCTTGCCGTCGGGTTGCAGTGCCAGGGCACGACCGTGACCGCCCTCCTGCGGGACCGGCCCCGCCGGATCGGCGGTCACCGTGCCGTCGCCCCCGAACGTGGTGTCCGGGGTGCCGTCGCTCCTGAGGCGCAGCACCGCCACGTCCCCGCCGTAGTAGCCGGCCGCGACGATCCTGCCGCTCGAGTCGACGGCCACGTCCTGGGCCTCGGTGGGGCTGCCGAAGTCGGCGAAGACCCGGCCGTCGCCGCTGAAGGTGTTGTCCAGGGTTCCGTCGGCGTTGTAGCGGGCGACGATGAACCAGCAGCAGTCGTCGTACTCCCGCCAGCTGCTGCCCACCACGACGATCTTGCCGTCGGCCTGCAACGCCACGGCGTGCGCCTCGCCCCATTGCAGGTTCGGGCCCATGTTGTCGATGGCGGTCGTCACCGTGCCGCCGGTGCCGAAGCCGGTGTCCGGCGTGCCGTCGGGGTTGTGCCGGGTCAGTGCGAAGCGGCTCTCCGTCACCGCTTCGTCGACGGAGGAGCCGACGGAGACGATCTTTCCGTCGGGCTGTACCGCCACGTCCGCGGCGTGATCGTCGTCGGCGATGTCGGTGAGTACCTTGCCGTCACCGCTGAAGGAGGAGTCCAGGCCGCCCGGGGCCGCGACCGCGGCCCCGGGGAGGGCCAGCACCAGTGCCAGGACGCTCGCCACGACGGTCCCGGCCCGGGCCGGGAGGGAGCGGCGGCGGCCGCTGTGCCGCTGCCGCGCCGGTCGTGCATGTGGGGTGAACATGGGCGACAGCCTTACGGCGTCAGCACGCGCAGACGGTCACCACGAGCGGCGTTGCACTCACCGGACGTACGAATCCATCCGAGCGGGTGAGCGCGGCTCGCGCTGCTGTGCGGATCATCTTCAGGGACCCGACTTGATCGGGCACAGAATGTCGGGTCCGGCACGGTGGGCGCTGCCTAGCGTGGTGATCGTCAAGGAAGGAACCGTGCATGCTGGAGCGGCTGAACCAGGCCATGGAGCACATCGAGAGCCATCTCGACCAGGTCGTCGAGGTGGACGAGCTGGCGCGCATCGCGGCCACCTCGGAGTACCACCTTCGCCGGATGTTCTCCGCGCTCGCGGGCATGCCGCTGTCGGAGTACGTCCGGCGCCGCCGGCTGACCCTTGCGGGCGCCGAAGTGCTCGCGGGGCGCGAGACGTTGCTGGAGATCGCGGTGCGCTACGGCTACGGCTCCGGTGAGGCGTTCGCGCGGGCGTTTCGTGCCATGCACGGCATCGGACCGGGCGAGGCCCGCCGCATCGGCGCCGCGCTCAGCTCCCAGTCCCGGATGGCCTTCCGCCTCACCGTCGAAGGGAACGGCAGTATGCGATACCGCGTCGTGGACAAGGCGGACTTCACCGTCGTCGGTCTCAAAGCCCGGGTGCCGCTGGTGCATTCGGGACCCAATCAGGCGATCATGGACTTTGTCCGCGGGATCGATCCGCAACTCCTGGAGCGTCTGGAGGAGTTGTCGGACCAGGAGCCGCGCGGCATCGTCGCGGTCTGCGACGACCTGGATCCCGGTCGTGCCGAGGGAACCGAACTCGACTACTACCAGGGCGTGATCACCTCTGCGGCCGCACCCGCGGGATCGGCCGTGTTGGGTGTTCCGGCCGGTACCTGGGCGGTCTTCACCACTTCCGGGCCGGCGCCGCAGGCCATCCAGGAGCTGTGGCGGGACGTGTTCACGCAGTGGTTCCCGTCCAACCCGTACCGCAGCCGACCCGGCCCCGAGATCCTGCGCATGCGTCTGTCGCCGGACCGGACCGAGGCTGACGCCGAGCTGTGGCTCCCTGTGGAGTCCGAGCGAGGCTGAATCGGGCAGCGGGCCGTCCGGGGGCGGACGCCCGAGGCGGAGGGTGACTCACCCGTCCGGACCTGTCGGACCGCGCGCGCGGCACGGTCGGCATGACGCTGCAAGTCGAACCCGTGAGCGGCCGGAGCGGCCCCGAGGTGCCTGCCCTGCGGACCGTCCTCCAGGAGCGTGATCATGGCCCGGAACCGCCGTCTGATCCTTAACTCGCCGTCCGAGGTCTGGCGCCTGCTGTCCGACGGCAGCCGTTACGGGGAGTGGGTGACGGGAACGCAGCAGGTCCTCGCCGCGGACCCGCACCGGCCGGACGTGGGCGCCCGATTGAAAGTCCGTGTCGGTGCCGGACCGCTGACTCTCGACGACACCTGCGTCGTACGTATCTGCGAACCGCTGCGTCGCCTGGAACTGGAGGCGAAGGCGGATCCCTTCGGCGCGGCCCGTATCGCCATGCGGTTGCTTCCCTGGGGCGAGCACACCCTCTTCACCCTCGACTGGCACCCCCTGCGGGGTCCCGGCATCCGGATGCACGGACTGCCCGTGGACTACGTCGTCAAGGTCCGCAACGGCATGATGCTGACGAAGCCGGCCCGGATCGCCGTGCGCGAACACGTCGAGCACGGCGCGGGCGTCGGCGGCGGGGCGTCCGTCTGAGGGTGGACCGTGACGGCGAGGTGGGGAGAGGGGCGCTGTCACGGGCCGTCCGCCTCGTCACGCCTCGTCACGCCCCGTCCTGCCTCATTCCGCCTCGTCCTGTTCTCGGGACATGTGGCCAAGAACTAGCGGGTTTGGCAGCAGATGCGAGATCATGGCCGGATATCGCCTTCGAAGGAGTGGGCATGCGACGAAACCGACTGCTCGCCGCGGTCGCGGCAGTGTGCGCGACCTCGGTACTCGGCTTCACGGCGCCGCAGGCCGTCGCGGCCGATCCCGGTTCCACCGCTTGTTCCCGTGTGCCGTCGGACCTGCGTCCCACACTCATCTACGGAGACACGGGCGCGGCGGTCAGACAGGCGCAGTGCCTCAGCAACATGTGGGGCGGCGAGCCGCCCAAGCTCGCCCTCGACGGGGTCTACGGCACCGTCATGCTGAAGAAGATCCAATGGATCCAGGTCTGCCACGGCCTGCCGCAGAGCGGCGTCATCGAGGACCGCACCTGGCAGGTGCTCTACCACCCGGCCCTGGACTGCTACCTGCCCTATCCCGAGTGAGCCGGGCGTCGGCCAGGGGCACCACCGCCGAACGCCAGGGGTCACCTCGCCGAGGCCCGAGCCCGGACGAGGTGACCGCGACTGCCGGGGCGGCTCCGCCCTGGCGTCATGCCCCCGGCATGACTCAGAAGTCGTCCGCGCCGTTGCGGAGTTCGGGGGTCCAGTAGCCGGTGAGGGCCTTCGCCGGGTCGACGGCGATGCCGTCGCTGCCCGGCGCGGTGACGGCGATGACCGTGGAGTCGCCCTCCAGGACGACGGAGAACGCCGACACGGGCTCGCTGTCCTCGTCCACCCCGCCGTCCGACAGCTTCACCACGGCATAGGCGGGTGATCCCGCCGTGAGCACGACCGGTGCGGCGGGCTTGCTCTTGGCGACGGCCGGGACGTCCTGCTTGTGGCTCTCCAGGAACTGGATGTGCGGCGCGCCCGCCAGTCGGCAGGAGCGACCGGAGGTGTTCTTCGCCGTGAGGACGATGTGGGTGTAGGGAGGGCCGTCCTGGGTGGCGGCGGTGACGGTGACGTCCCGCGCGGTGCAGACCCGGGTGGTGGCGGACGCCTGTTCGCCGGTCGAGCCCGCGGAGCCGCCGTCGGCGGCCTGGTCGGCCGAGCCCTTCGACGCCGTCGAGTGCGCCGCACCGGTCGAGCCCGTCGCGTCGGACGTGCCGGCCTGTCCGCCGTCGGCCGGCTTCCCGGTCGCCGAAGTGGCCGCCGGGGCCGAGTCGGTGTGGTCGTCGCTCTGACAGGCGGTGAGGCACAGAGCGAGGGCCGTGCCCGCGGTGGCGAGCAGGATGGAGCGGTGACGCAGCATGTTCATGGAGAGTTCCCCGTGTGTGGTGCGAGGCCGTGGTTCGTGCCGACGGCCGAGGTCGTACGGATGGATTGACGGATTGACGGAGTGGTGCGGTTTCTCGGTTGCCGTCGCCCGGGCTCAGTTGCCCTTGCCCGGCCGGTAGTCGGACGGCAGGGTGTACACGAACTCGCGCGGATCGGCGTGCGCGGCCTCCAGCAGCTCGGGAACGCTGTGATAGCCGAGGGCGTACAGGTTCCGGCTGGGGTCCCACGTGTTGTAGGCGTACATCGCGTTGCGCTTCTTGGTCATGTGGGCGCTGGGTATGTCGAGCACGTACGCCGCGCCGTTCGCGCGCTGGTCCCGGGGGCGTTCGTAGGCGTAGACGTGGTTGAAGCGCAC
The DNA here is from genome assembly GCF_053597355.1 of Streptomyces sp. NPDC001443. Lineage (NCBI taxonomy): Bacteria > Bacillati > Actinomycetota > Actinomycetes > Kitasatosporales > Streptomycetaceae > Streptomyces > Streptomyces sp. NPDC001443. The sequence continues at coordinate 39,825 of NZ_JBSFIA010000047.1, read as the reverse complement.
GTCGGAGATGGTGCCGTCGTTCATCAGGCGGTAGGCCACGTCGCTGCACGCCTTGTGCGTCTCGGTGTGCTCCAGCCAGCCGGCCGTGAACTTGTGCGACGCGCCCGGGTACTGGGCGGCGAGCGCCCTGACCTTCGCGTCGATCCGGTCGACGAGCTTGTTGTAGGCGGACGTGCTGTCGAACCCGTCGTCCACGACCTTGAAGTTGATGACCTTGTCCACGCCCACCGCCTTCGCGGACGCCATGAACTCGGCCGTGCGGCCGGCGACGATCATGCTGGTTCCGTCGGTCGGCCAGGACAGGTCGTGCCTGCCGCCCGCGGCGCACGGATGCGGGGTGGCCCAGGTGGTGATGGGGCAGGGGTCGCCGTTCATGCGCACGGCCAGATCCGGGTTCCTGCCGTTGCTCACCAGGACGAGGTAGACGGGCCGTCCGGCCGCCTTGTGCTCAAGGATCGAGCCGGCCAGGCCGATCGCGTCGTCGTCCTGGTGGGGCGCGTAGAAGATGGCGGGCTTGGCGGCGGCGGATGCCGCGGGGGCCCGGCCCGCCTGGTAGGCCACGGCGGCGGCGGTCAGCGCGCCCGCCGCCAGAACGCTCCGCCTGGAGATTCCGGTGGAGTGCTCCTGGCTGCTGTTCATGAGAGGTCTCCCCGTTTCGGACTACAGGCGCGTGTGTCGCGCGCCTTCGGTGCTCGCTCGGCGACGGGTGGTCGGTGCCCGATTCCCGGTCCGCACAGGGTCCGTGGTCCGGCGGCACCGTCCGTGGAGGACCGGCCGCCCGGACAATGTCCGTTCGGGAGGAGGCGTCCCGCGCCTGTGCTCAGTCGACCACCAACTGCCCGCGCGTCCCAGGCGGTTCCACCGGCAGAACTACGGTCCGTCATACTTCTGCCGGAAGGCTCGCGTCCGGACGAGCCGCACGAGCCGGATGATCGGGGGCGCCGACGTGCGCGGTGGCACGCCAACCACGGAGGACTTCGGGCAGCGGCTGCGCTTCCTGCGGGCTCGCGCCGGACTGAGCCAGGAGGCGCTGTCGCACGCCGCCGGGGTGAGCGTCAGGGCGCTGGCCGACATGGAGCGCGGGCGTACCCGCGGGCCGCAACGCCGTACGGTCGAGGCGCTGGCCCAGGCTCTGGGACTGGACGGCGACGAGACGTCGGGGCTGCAAGCGGCCGCCGCGCCGGGGCGGCCACGCCCCCGGACGGCCGAAAGCCCTGTCGTGCCCGTCGCCCTGGCGCTGCCGCGCGACATCCAGGACTTCACCGCCCGCGACGCGGCACTCGCCCGGCTGCTGGACCTGGCACAGGACACCGGCCCCGATCGGCCGGTGGTCGGCGTGGTCGCCGGCCAGCCGGGACTGGGCAAGACCGCGTTCGCGGTGCACGCCGCGCACCGTCTCGCCCCGCACTTCCCCGACGGACAGCTCGCCCTGGACCTGCACGGCATGGATGCCGAACCGACCACTTCCCGGGACGCGCTGGCCCGGCTGCTGGGCGCCATGGGAATCGCCGACAGCGCGCTGCCGGCCGCCACCGACGACCGCGCGAGCCTGTGGCGTTCCCTGACCGCCGACCGGCGACTGCTCCTGCTGCTGGACAACGCCACCGACGAGTCCCAGGTCGGCCCGCTGCTGCCGGGTACCGGCCCGTCCCTGACCCTCGTCACCAGCCGCCAGGCCCTGGCGGGTCTGACGTCCGTCCACCGCTGCGATCTGGCCCTGCTGCGGCGCGAGGAGGCGGTGGAACTGCTGACCCGGATCGTCGGCCCCGAACGGGTGCGGGCCGAACCGCAGGCGGCGCGCGACCTCGCCGATCTGTGCGGGCACCTGCCCCTCGCCGTGCGGATCGCCGGTCAGCGCCTCCTCAGCCGCCCGCACGAGCGCCTGGGCAAGCTCGTCGCCCGGCTGGCGGCCGAGGGCAGGCGCCTTGACGGTCTCCAGGCCGGAAGCCTGCGCATACGCGCCGCCTTCGCCCTCTCGTACCGCCAGCTGTCCCCGGAATCAGCGACGTTCCTGCGTCGCGCCGCACTCGCCGCCGGGGCGGACTTCAGTCCGGAGACCGGCGCGCTCCTGGCCGGACTGTCCTACGACGAGGCGGTCGCCTGCGCCGAGGAGCTGACCGATGCCGGGCTGCTCCAGAGCGACCCCACCGCCGAGCGCTACCGGTTCCACGACCTGCTCAGGCTGTACGCCGCCGAGCAGGTCGAGGCCGAGGACGGCCTCGCGGTCCGCGACGCCGCCCTCGACCGGACCACGCACTGGATGCTGTGCCGGGCCACCGCCGCCGCGCTGCACTTCGACGTCGACCACGACCGGACGGCGCCCTCCGGCGACCCCGACCCGGACGGAGCACCCGCCGGCCGGCAGGAGGCGCGGGCCTGGCTGGAGGCCGAGCGGGCCCAGTGGCTCGCCGCGCTGCGCCGGGCCCACGACACCGGCCGGCACCGGCAGGTCGTCGACACGGCGGAGGCGATGCACTGGTTCTCCGACCTCAACCAGCACTGGGAGCAGTGGGTGGAGGTCTTCCGGCGCTCCTCCGACGCCGCCCGCGCACTCGGCAGCAGACGGGAGGAGGCGGTCCACCTCAACTACCTCGCCTGGGCCCACAACCTCTGCGTCCACGACCCCCGGTCCGCCTTGACCTCCGCCGATGCCGCCCTCGTGGCCGCCCGCGAGAGCGGGGACGGACTCCAGGAGGGCTGGGCGCTCGGCTACGGCGCGGGGGCCATGCAACGACTGGGCCGGACGGACGAGGCCCGCACACGACTGCACGAGGCGGCCCACTGTCTCGCCTCGCAGGACTCCCCGCAGGCGAGGCTGGCCGAGCTGACCATCCTCAACACCCTGGGCACCCTGCTGCGCGAGACGGGCCGGGCGGGGGAGGCCCTGGACATCCACCGGCGCAGCGAACGGATCTGCCGGGCGGGTGTCCCGGGCCGTACGGACGAACTGATCGCGCTGTACCACGCGGTCGCCCGACAGCAGATCGGCAACGACCTCGCGGCCCTGGAACGCTGGCACGAGGCCGAGCCGCCGCTGCGGCAGGCCCTCGCCTCCTTCGAGGCCGCGCAGATGCCGGCCTGGGCCGAACAGGCCCGGCTCGATCTGGGCCGGGTGCTCGGCGCGCTGGGGCACCCCGAAGCCCGCCGGACCCTGGTCGCCGCGCACGACGCCCTCGCCGTGCTGCGCAGCCCACGACAGGACGAGGCCGCCACCGCACTCGCCGCGCTCGACCGGGCCGCCACGGGCAGCTGAGGCCGGCACCGGCCGTGCACGGCGACCGCCGTCCCCGTCCGCCCCCGGACGCCCCGGGGCCCGGCCGGACCGGCCCGTACACCGGGAGCCCGGACCTGCGATGATCGGTTCATGCGTGCGGCCCGGCTCCTCTCCCTCGTTCTCCTGTTGCAGAACCGGGGCAGGCTGACGGCCGACGAGCTCGCGCGGGAGCTGGGTGTCTCGACCCGGACCGTCTACCGGGACATCGAATCGCTGAGCAGCGCGGGCATTCCGGTCTACGGCGACGCCGGGCACCGTGGCGGCTACCAGCTGCTCGACGGCTACCGGACCCGGCTCACCGGACTGCACGCCGACGAGGCCGAGTCGCTGTTCCTGGCCGGGATGCCCGGCGCGGCGGACGACCTGGGGCTGGGCGAGGTGCTCGCGGCGGCACAGCTGAAACTGACGGCGGCGCTCCCGGCGCCACTGCGGGACCGGGCCGGCCGGATCCGCGAGCGCTTCCACCTCGACGCCGTCGGATGGTACCGGGATCAGGACTCCCCGCCGGTTCTCGTGGCGCTCGCCGATGCCGTGTGGAACCAGCGGCGGATCCGGGTGCGCTACCGCCGCTGGGCCGAGCCGCAGGAGGTCGAGCGCGAACTCGACCCCTACGGCCTGGTCCTCAAGGCGGGCGTCTGGTACCTCGTCGCGGCGGTGGACGGCACGGTGCGGACGTACCGGGTGTCGTCGATCCTGCGCCTGGAGGTCCGGGAGGACGGCTTCGAGCGCCCCGACGGCTTCGATCTGATGGCCCACTGGCAGGACTACCTCGCCGCCTACGACGCCCGCAGGCTGCGGCTTCAGGCCTCCGTGCGCATCGCTCCGGCACTGCTCGCCGCACTGCCGGACCACTTGGACGCGGTACTGGTCCGCGCCGTCGAGGCTTCGGCGGGTCCGCCGGACGGTGACGGCTGGGTGACGGCGACCGTGCCGCTGGAGTCGGTCGCCCTGGCGGTGCCCACACTGCTGTCGCTGGGGCCGGACATCGAGGTGCTCGCCCCCGAGGAGCTGCGCCGCAAGGTCGCGGAGACGGCCGCGGCAGTGCTCGACCGGTACCGGCCGGCGGACCCGTCGGGCCGGGCGGGGGCCGGCGACCTCAGCAGCAGCCCGGCGGACACGGTCGCGAGCAGTGCGAGGGCGGCGAGGAGCGCGAACCCGTAGCGCGTGTCGGTGTGGTCGGTGACGGTCGCGACCAGGAACATCACCCCGACCGTGGCCGCCAGTCCGCCACCGTTCGCCAGCCCGAAGGCCCGGCCCACCGAGGCGTCGTCGGCCGAGGCCATCAGCATGGTGCGGGAGGCGATCCGGGCCTGCCCGAAGAAGAGCGCACCCAGCGGCACCCCGACGAGGTATCCGGCGATCCCGAACTGGCTCTGCAGCACGAGGCCGACACTGACGAGCAGAAAGCCGACGACGGCGATACGAAGGTCCGTACTGCGTGTGCTGACGATCCGGTAGGCGCCGGCGGCCGCCAGGAAACCGAGGCTCCCGAGGGCGTCCACGACCCCGAACATGCCTGCTCCCAGGTGGAGTTCACTGAGCACGGCGGTGGGAAGCAACGCGTTGAAGACGGTGACGACCACGCTTCCCTGGGCGTAGAGCAGAATGAAACGACGCATCCGCAGCGGCGTCCGCGCAGCCGCCCGGGCCTGCGTCTTCTCCCCGTCGACAGGGGCCGCGGGCACCCGGTCCGGACGGCGTCCCACCGCGGCGACGCACAGCGCCGAGACCATGAACGTCCCGGCGTTGAACACCAGCAGCGGCAGGGCACCGAACGCCTGGACACACAGCCCGCCCACCGTCGCCGACAGCAGCATCCCCGCCTGGGTCCCCATCTCGTAGCGGGCGTTGAACCGCCGCAGCCGCTCCGCCGGAACCCGCTCCTTGATCAGTGCGGAGCTGGCGGGAAAGAACAGCGCGCCGATCACGGCGAGCGCCAGATTGGCGCCGTAGATCCCGGAGCCCGGAGCGCCCCCGCGGACCAGCCACAGCGGCAGCCCGAGGGCCAGCGCCGCGCTGGTGACATCGCAGCCGATCCACAGCGCCCGCCGGTCGAAGCGGTCGGCCAGGTGGCCGAAGAACGGTGAGAGGAGGGCCTGTGGCCCGGCGACGGCGATGAACAGCCAGCCGACGGCCATCATGGTCTGCTCTTCCCTGATCAGGAGCAGTGCTCCGACGACGAGCTGGACGTTGTTGCCGAGAGCGGTGGCGAAGGCGGCGGGCACGAGCAGCCGCTCCGCCCGGCGGGAGTGATGACTGAGGATCATGGGCACCACTGTCCGCAGCTCCACTGACATCCTGTGTCAGTGGAGTCCGCGCACAGCCGACCGGGGTCGTCCTGAGCCGCGCCCGGCGGGTCGCTCACTGATACTGAGAAAATGGGCAAACTTGGGCGATCCGTCCCGGCGAGCCGACGGGACGGCCGTGTGCCGCCGAAGGCCGGGCCGCCGGAGGCCGGCCCGGAGACCCGTCGCAGATCGTTCGGCGGGCGTGCGCGGTCGTGGCTGAGTCCGCGCAGCGTCGCCGGCCAGGTCTTCCTGTTGCAGCTGGTGGTCGTCCTGCTGCTCATCGCCACGGCTGTGGTCGTACTGGTGTTCCAGGACCGCAACCGCGCGATCGAGGAGGCCGGCGAACGGTCATTGGTGGCCGCGGAGTCGTTCGCGAACGCCCCGGGCACCGCGGAGGCGATGAAGAGCGACGACCCGACCGCGGCACTCCAGCCGCACGCCGAGGCGGTCCGCAAGAAGACCGGCGTCGACTACGTCGTGGCGCTCAGCCCCTACGGCTTCCGGTGGACCCACCCGGACCCGAAGCAGATCGGGAAGCACGTCTCCACGTCCTACGGCCAGGCGCTCGAGGGCCAGCCCCACCAGACCACGTTCGACAGCAGTCTGGGCAAGGCGGTCGACTCGACGGTGGCCGTCTTCGACGAGAAGGGAACCGCCGTCGGGCTCATCACCGTGGGGGTCACCGTGAACAAGGTCACCAGTGTGGTGCAGGACCAACTTCCGGTGATCTTCACCGCCGGCGGTGTCGCGCTGCTGCTGGCCGCGGGCGGCTCGGCACTGGTCAGCGGGCGCCTGCGGCGCCAGACCGGGGGCCTGGGACCGGTGGAGATGACCCGCATGTACGAGCACCACGACGCGGTGCTGCACGCGGTCCGTGAAGGCGTGATCATTCTGGACGGTGACGGAAAGCTGCTGCTGGTCAACGACGAGGCACGTCGGCTGCTCGCACTGCCGTCGGACGCCGAGGGCAGGCCGGTCGCCGAGAGCGGGCTGAGTCCGGCCCTGGTCGCACTGCTGGGATCGGACCGGGCGGTCACGGACGAGGTCTTCCTGGCCGGGGACGTCCTGCTCGCGGTCAACCTGCGGCCGGTGGGCCTGAAGGGGGGCAGTGTGGCCACCCTGCGCGACACCACGGAGCTGCGCGCCCTCGCGGGCCGGGCGGACGTGGCGGGCGGGCGCCTGCAACTGCTCTACGAGGCCAGTACGCGGATCGGGACCACCCTCGACATCACCCGCACCGCCGAGGAACTGGCCGAGGTGGCGGTCCCACGATTCGCCGACTTCGCCACGATCGAGCTGTCGGAGCCCGTGCTGCGCGGCAGTGAGCCCACGGGGGCGAGCATGGAGATGCGCCGCATCGCGGCCGCGGGCATCCGCCACGACGCGCCCCTCTACGCCGTCGGGACGCTGATGCAGTACGTGCCGGGCAACCCCGTGGCCATCGGCATGACCAGCGGCCGGCCCGTCCTGCTGTCGCACCTCGCCACGGTCGAGGGATGGCGGGACCAGGATCCGGAGCGGGCCCGGCTGATCGTCGAATACGGCATCCACTCCATGATCTCGGTGCCGCTCCGGGCGCGGGGCCAGCTGCTGGGGGTCGTGGAGTTCTGGCGCTCGGAGCAGGGCCCCTTCGAGTCGGACGACCTGTCCCCGGCCGAGGAACTCGCCGCCCGGGCGGCCGTGTGCATCGACAACGCGCGCCGTTACACGCGTGAGCACACCACGGCCGTCACCCTCCAGCGCAGCCTGCTGCCCGGCGCGCTGCCCGAACTGTCCGCCCTGGAGGTCGGGCACCGGTACCTGCCCGCCCAGGCGGGAGTGGGCGGCGACTGGTACGACGTCATCCCGCTGCCGGGCGCCCGGGTGGCCCTGGTGGTCGGCGACGTCGTCGGACACGGTCTGCACGCCGCCGCGACGATGGGCCGTCTGCGGACCGCGGTGCACAACTTCGCCGCCCTGGACCTGCCTCCGGACGAACTTCTCGGTCATCTGGACGACCTGATCACCCGGATCGACCAGGACGCGGCAGCCGAGGGCAACACCGAGGCCGTCACCGGTGCCACCTGTCTGTACGCGGTCTACGATCCGGTCTCCGGGCGGTGCGTTCTCGCCCGGGCCGGGCATCCCGGCCCGGCGCTGGTCTCGCCCGACGGCCGCGTCACCTTCCCCGACATCCCCGTCGCCCCGCCACTGGGCGCGGGCGCGGGCCTGCCGGTCGAGACGGCCGAACTCCTGCTGGTCGCCGACAGCCGGCTGGTCCTGTACACCGACGGCCTGGTCGAGGCCCGGGGCCGTGACATCGACATCGGGCTGGAGATGCTGCGGGAGGCGCTCGCCGGCACGGACGGCGACGCCCCGGACGACACGTGTCGGACGGTGGTCGACGCGATGCTGCGCACCCGGTCGAGTGACGATGTCGCCCTGCTCGTCGCCCGCACCCGGCTGCTCGACCCGGACCAGGTCGCGGAATGGGAGGTGCCGCACGACCCCGCGGCCGTGTCCCGGGTCCGCGCCGAGGCCATCCGCAGGCTGGAGGCCTGGGGGCTGGGCGACGCCGCCTTCACGACCGAGCTGATCCTCAGCGAACTGGTGACGAACGCCGTCCGGTACGGAGCCAGCCCCATCAGTCTGCGACTGCTGCGCGACGGAGACAGCCTGATCTGCGAGGTCGCCGACGGCAGCAGCACCTCCCCGCACCTGCGCCGCGCGGCCTTCACCGACGAGGGGGGACGTGGACTGTTCCTCGTCGCGCAGCTGTCCCGCCGCTGGGGGACCCGGTACACCGACCGAGGCAAGATTATCTGGGCTGAGCAGGCGCTCGACGCCGGAGCCCCCGGGGACCTGAGCGGTCTGCTGATGGCGGACCTGTGAAGCGGGACGGGAACCGGACCGCCGTACCTCCCGGGGGTGTGCGGCGGTCCGGAGCGCTCAGGAGCCGTTCTCGACCGTGAAGTACGGGATCTTGGCCGGGTCCTGGCCGAAGGCGGCCCCGAGATAGACGGCCGACAGCTTGGTGAGCGTGCCGTCGTCGATCAGCTGCCTGATGATGCGGTCCACGTCGTGCTTGTTGGGTGACCCCTTCGGGTACAGGGCGCCGTACCCCTGGTCGGTCCGGTACTGGCCCACGAGACGCACCCTGCCTTCCCGCTTCTGGGGATACGCCAGCAGGATCGTCGTGTCGTGGATGACCGCGTCGATGCGGCCCTCCTCCAGCGCCGTGACCATCTCGGGGTCGTTGGCGAAGGTGGTGACGGGCTTGGTCGGCTTGATGCGGTCCCTGACGAACTCCTCGCCCGTGGTGCCCTCGGCCACTCCGATGCGGGCGTCACGGATGTTGTCCTGGTTGATCTTCTCACCGTCCCTGATCAGCACTCCCAAGGTCGAGGAGAGGTAGGGCTCGGAGAACTCGGCGACCTTGCTGCGCTCGGGAGTGATCGTGATCTGCGCCAGGGCCAGGTCGAAGTCCTTGCTCTTGCCGGACACGATGTCGGGGAAGGGGGTGTTCAGCACCTTCACCCGGTCGAGTCCGGACCGGTAGGCGATATTGGCGGCCATGCAGTACTCGTAGCCGCTCTTGACGGAGTCGGGCGTGTTGCCGTTCCACCAGCCGGGCGCGGGCAGGGTCGTCCTGACCGTGAGGGCGCCGGCCGTATGGGGGGACAGGTGGAACTCCCCGTAGTGTCCCGATACCTGGCAGTCGCCGTAGTGGGCGTTCGCGGACGCCGACCCGCCGTGGTCACAAGCCGATGCCGCGACGATGAGCGCCCCACTGACAGCCAGAGAGACGATCGCTGCCGCGGCGCGCATCATTGCACCTCCGGTAGGGGCATCCTCCTTGAGTCACCATAAATCACCATGAACCATACGACCGCCGGAGCCACGGGGGAGGACTGCGGGAGTGCCGGTCGGGTCGCCCGTGCTCGAGGACGGCACGACGGCGGCGGCCCACCGGCCGCCGCCACCTGCAGCCGCCCACCGGTCGCCGTCGGCCCGGCCCCACTTTCGGATGCCGGTGTGCCCGCCCGGAACTGCGTGCGGCGTCTTCTCCTTGTCGATCCGCCGAACGGGTGGTCGCGCCGGACGGCCCCCGGCCCCCGGCCCCCGGCCGTCAGGCGAAGCGGACGGGCAGGGTGCGGGTGCCGCGGATGAGCAGTCCCGGCAGCCACTCCAGCGCGTCCGGGCGGGTGTCCAGAGCGAGCTCCGGACAGCGTTCCAGCAGCGAGCGCAGGGCGATCCGGCCCTCCAGGCGAGCCAGGGGCGCGCCGATGCAGTAGTGGATGCCGTGGCCGAATCCGAGGTGGCCGCGGGCCTCGCGACGGATGTCGAAGGTGTCGGGGTCCTCGTAGCGGTTCGGGTCGCGGTGGGCGGCGGCGAGCGAGACCAGCACCGGCTGCAGGGCGGGGACGACGGTGCCGCCGATCTCCACGGGCTCGGTGGTGCAGCGGTTGGTCGCCGACTCCAGCGGACCGTCGTAGCGCAGCATTTCCTCGATGGCGCCGTCGAGCAGGCTCATGTCGGCCCGCAGCGCGGCCAGTTGTTCGGGGTGCGCGAGCAGGGCGCGCACTCCGTTGGAGATCAGGTTGACCGTGGTCTCGTGGCCGGCCACCAGCAACAGGAAGGCCATGCCGACGAGTTCGCCGGGTGACAGCCGGTCGCCGTCCTCCTCGGTGGTGCGGATCAGCGCGCTCATCAGGTCGTCGCCGGGGGTGCGGTGCTTGTCCTCGATCAACGACGCCAGAAACGAGCTCAGTTCGCCGAAGGCCCGGACGGCCGCCTCCTCACTGGTGGGCGCCACGACCTCGTTGGACCAGCGCCGGAACTCCGCGCGCTCCATGTCGGGCACGCCCAGCAGTTCGCAGATGACGGTGATGGGCAGCGGGTAGGCCAGCGATTCCACCAGGTCGGCCCGCCCGTCGGACCGCTTCGACATGGCGCCCAGCAGCTCGTCGGTGATCTCCTGGACGCGCGGTGCCAGCGCCTCGACCCGGCGCGGGGTGAACTCGCGGCTGACGAGCCTGCGCAGCCGGGTGTGCTCGGGCGGGTCGGCGATCAGCATGTGACGTCCGATCAGATCGGCGTCGTGGACGTCCCAGCCCAGTTTCCGCATGTCCTTGGACAGCCGTGGGTCGGCGAGGGCGGCCCGCGCCTCCTCATGGCCGACGATCAGCCAGAACTCCGCGCCGTTGGCGTCACGCACCTTGTGCACCGGACCCTGTTCGCGCAGTCCGGCGAGGAACGGGTGCGGGTCTGCGGTGAAGCGTTCGCCGTAGGCCGTCAGGTCGATGATGTCCATGGGTGTCCCCGTCGCCGTGGCACTGGTCGATCTTCCTGTCCCCCGTACGCTAACCCGGCGGCCGTCGGCGGCGCGTCGTCCACGGGGACGATGGTCGGGGAGCGGCCGCGGACAGGCACCGGCCCGGCCGTCGGATCAGCCCCTGCCCCCACGGCTGCCGGGCCTGGAGCAGGGCCGCACCCCCACCGCGCCCGGCGCGGGCACCGACGACACCGTGGAACTGCCCGCCGGTTCGGAGGGAGGCCGCGGGGGTGCCGCCGGACTCCAGGGCGAGCAGGAACCGCTTGGCCGTGACGCCACCGGCGTAGCCGGTCGGGCGACCGCCCGAGCCGACGACCCGGTGGCAGGGGAGCACCACGCACAGGGGGTTCGCGCCCAGCGCGGTGCCCACGGCCCGCGCGGCTCGCGGGCGCCCGAGCGCGGTGGCCGGCTCGGCGTAGGCGCCCGTCACCCCGCACGGAAGGAGGCTGTCCAGCCGTTCCACGGTCGTGCGGCTGAACGGTGTGGCCAGGCGGAGGTCCATGGGTACGGTGAACGCGCGGCTGCGGCCTTCGAGGTACGCGTCCACCTGGCGGGCCGTCTCCTCGATGATCCGCAGCGGGGCGGGGCGGGGCGGGGCGGGGCGGGGCGGGGCGGGGCGGGGCTGGACTGGGCTGGACTGGGGCGTCGTCGGCGTCCACGGCGGTGAGGCCACCGCGGGTGAGGCGGGCCACCGCCCGCTCGCGGTCGTCGAAGGCGCACAGCACCAGCGCGTCGTCGGTGGCCGCGAGCGTCAGGGGACCCGGCGGGGGGTCGGGTGCGAGGCGAGTGCCGCGGTGGGTGGGGTGCGCATGGAGGGACCTTTCTGCGGTGCTGGGTGGTGCTCTTGGGCGCGCCGGGTCGGACGGCGCAGGTGTCGGACGGTGCCGGGTCACACGGTGAGGGGCCGGCAGCTCTTGCAGGCCCGGTAACCCGCCTCGCGGGCGTCGTGCGCGGTGCGGAAGTGCACCCGGTGTCCGGGAGTGATGCGGCGGGCGTGGGCGCAGGTCGGGTGGCAGTAGATGAACGTGGTGTCGCTGCCGAGGAAGACCGCGCCGGCCCGGGACAGCTCCGTCACCCGGCGCATGTCGATGTGCTCGGCCCGGCGCAGGGCCTCGCCGGTCCTCGGCAGGTACGAGGCGTCGCACGGCGCTCCGTTGTCGTGCGTGACCCGGTGGCACGGTACGAGCACGGCGACGGGGTTGGCCGCCAGCGCGCGCAGGACGTCGGCGGCCGAGGGCGGAGTGCCGGAGCCGGCCTCGCGGGCGATCCAGCTCAGCGGCCGCAACTGCCCCACGGGGATGTTCCGTACGGCTTGCAGGACCGCGCGCTGCTCCTCCGGCAGCCCGGACAGGTCGATCGCCAGTCGGCGCGCCCGGCCCGTGCGCAGTGCGGGGACGAGCCCCGGCAACGGCTTGCTGCCCGGGATCGCCGAGCGGCCGGTGCGCGCGCGGTGCAGTTCCTCGAAGGCGGTCGCGGTCAGGCCTGCCGAGTCCAGGCACGCGCCGGTCACGGCCTGGGGGCTCGCGGCCACGAACAGCCCGCCGGCGGCGGTGTCGAGGTGCACGTAGCTGTCGTAGTGGTCCTCGGAGATGCCCACGCGGCGCAGTACGCGCAGTGCGAAGTCCTCCGGTGCGGCCGACGCGAGATCCGGCAGACGTCGGGCGACCGCGTCGTCCTCGCTTTCGTTCACGTCGTCACCTCCTTCAGCGCTGTGGGCTCCGATCCGAGCAGGCGCCGCAGGCCGGCCAGCCCACGGGAGACCTGTGCCTTGGCGGTGCCGACCGCGCAGCCCTGCACCTCGGCGACCTCCGAGTAACTCATTCCGATGACATGGTGGAGCACGACCGGTATGCGATGGTGCTCGGGTAAGGCAGACAGCGCCGTGACCAGGCGTGACCGGTCCTCCGTCGTCGCCGCGCGCTCCTCCGGACCGGGGCTGTGGTCCGGCCACAGGTCCATGGTCTCCTCCACGGGCAGCCCGGCCGTGGCCGGGCGCCGGGTCCGGGTACGGACGTGGTTGCGCCACACGTTCGCCGCGATGGTCATCAGCCACGCCCGCGGACGCAGTTCACGACGCCGTGCCGGGGAGTAGTCCTGGAGGGCCGTGTAGGCGCGCAGGAACGTGTCCTGTCCCAGGTCGTCCGCCTCGGCGAAGGAGCCGGAGACGCGGTACAGGAACGCGTGCACCGCCCCGGCGTGCACTCGGACCAGCTCGGTGAAGCCGGCTTCGAGGTGCGCCGCCAGGAGCTCGGTCAGCTGCTCTGCCTTGTCGTCCATCACTGAGACAAACACCGTCCGGGCGCAGGGTGTTGCAGACATGTGCGAGCGGTCGTCGGCGGACGGCCGGAGCGTCCGGCGCCGAGCGGACGACCATGACCGCCCGACAGAGGCTAACGTGCCCCGTCGACGAGTCTGCGCGCCCGACGGCCGGTGAAGCGGGACAGCCGGTCGCCGCGGTCGGCGGCGAAGGGGATGCCGAGCCGCCGGCACTCCTCGGTGTGCCTCACCACGGCCTCGGTGTCCCCCGCCGCCACCACGCGGCTGTCCCGCACGGCGGTGCTCAGAGCTCCTTGAGGAGCCCGCCGTCCACCACGAACTCGGCACCCGTGGTGCTGCCGGAGCGAGGCGACGCCAGCAGCACCACGGCGTCGGCCACCTCCTGCGGCTCGACGAAGCGGCCCGTGGCCAGGTTCAGCATCTCCGGGACGACGGTGTCGATGACGCTGTCCCTGTCGGTGCCGGCCTGCGAGGCGATCATGTCGGCGACGCCGCCCTCGTCCGTCCACCACGGCGTGCGCACCACACCGGGGGAGACCGTGTTCACGCGGATGCCCTGCGGCCCGAACTCGCCCGAGAGCACCTTGGTGAGGTTGTTCAAAGCGGCCTTCGCGGCGCCGTAGTCGACGTTGATCGGCGAGGGCTGCCGGGCGTTGCCGGAGGAGACGTTCACGATCGCGCCGCCGCCGCGCGCCAGCAGGTGCGGGATGGCGGCACGGACGGCGCGCACGGCCGAGAACAGGTTGAACTCGAACATGGCACGCCACTCGTCGTCGGAGGCGTGCAGGAACGAGCCGCGCGGCAGGGTCACACCGGGCGGCGGTCCGCCGGCGTTGTTCACCAGGATGTCGAGCCCGCCGAACTGCTCCACGGCGCGGGCGACGACCCGCGCCGGCGCGTCCTCGTCCATGAAGTCGGCCGGGACGTGCACGAGGTCCGGGCCGGCCAGCGCATCCAGTTCCGGGGTGCCCTTGCGCGACGTGGCCACGACCTTGGCGCCCTCTTCGAGGAGCGTGCTGACGACGGCCAGTCCGATGCCCTTGGAGGCGCCGGACACGACGGCGACCCGGCCGGAAAGCTGCAGATCCATGAAGGTTCCTTATCGATGGAAGGCCCCGCCCGCAGGAGGGGGAGGAGCGCGGTGCGACGCGCTCTCGTGAACGGAAACACCGCTGTGCGCGAAGGTGTTGCAGCGCGGTGTACCGGGGGCCGCAGCGGCAGTCGGCGCGGCTGCACATCGCGGTGTCGAGGACGGCGATGCCGGCGGCGGCCGGCGGCACGGGGCGGAGCCGGCTCGGGGACTTGACGATGATCGCGACGAACAGCGCCAGGTCGGCCAGGCCGACGACGAACGTCCTCGCGAACTCCGGGGCGACTTCCCGCGCGCACCCACGGAATGGACCGCCGCCCGCTGGTCGGCTCCGCACGCGGACGGCCAGCCGGAGGACGAGGACCTGCTCGGCATCTGCCACAGGCACTGCATCGGGGGCCTCCCCCAGGAGCGGTGTTCACAGGCCCAGGTACACCTCCCGCACCCACGGGTCGTGGCTGAGCTGCTCGGAGGTGCCGCGCATGGCGACCCGGCCGTTCTCCATGACGACGCAGTGGCTGGTCACCCCGAAGGTGAGCTTGGCGTTCTGCTCCACCAGGAGCAGGCTCAGTCCTTCCTCGCGCAGCCGCAGCAGCACGTCGAGGATGGTGCCGACGAGCTTCGGCGACAGGCCCATGGACGGTTCGTCCAGGACCAGCAGACGTGGCCGGGTCATCAGGGCGCGGCCGATGGCGAGCATCTGCTGCTGCCCGCCGGACAGCGCCCCGGCCAGCCGCTCGCGCATCTCCTTCAGTACGGGGAAGAGGTCGTAGATCTCCGCCAGTTGCCGGTGGGTCTCGCCGTCCCAGGCCCGGGAGTAGGCGCCCAGGAGGAGATTCTTCTCGACGGGCAGCCCGGGAAAGACATGGCGGCCCTCGGGGACGTAGCCGATGCCGTGGCGGACCATGTCGCGGGCCCTGACCCGGGTGAGGGCCTTGTCGCCGAGACGAATGGTGCCGCCGCTGCGCGGGACCAGTCCCATGAGCGCCTTGAGGGTGGAGGTCTTGCCGGCGCCGTTGGCCCCGATGATGCCGACGGACTGGCCCGGCTCCACGCTGAAGCCGATGGAACCGACGGCCCGGACCCCGCCGTAGTGCACGCTCAGGTCCCGCACACTCAGGCACTCCGCGGTGTCGCCTGCGACGGCCTTCACGAGGTCGCCTCCTTCGCACGGTCGGGCGGGCAGGCCGCCTCGGGGGTGTCCATGCCGAGCTCGGCCAAGTCGGACTCGCCGAGGTAGGCCTCGATGACCTCCGGTGCGGTCACGACCTGCCGAGGGGTGCCCTCCGCGATGACCGTGCCGCTGGACAGGACGGTGACCTGCTCGCACAGCGACATGACCAGGCCCATGTTGTGCTCGATGAGGATCACGGTGGTGCCGCTGTCCCTGATCGAGCGGACGATGCGGATGAGCTGCTGCACCTCCTCGCCGTTGAGGCCGGCGGCCGGTTCGTCGAGGAGCAGCAGCCTCGGCCGGGCGGCCATGGCACGGGCGATCTCGATGCGGCGTTGGATGCCGTAGGGCAGTGCGGTGGGGGCGGCGTCCGCGAAGTCCGTGAGCCCGAAGCGCTCCAGCACGTCGTCCGCCTGCGCCCGCAGCCTGCGCTCGTGCGCCCACACGCCCGGCTGCCACAGGGCGTACTGCCAGATGGAGCGGGTGCGGCTGCGGTCGAGTGCGACGAGGATGTTCTCGCGGACCGTGAGCTGACCGAACAGCCGCAGGTTCTGGAAGGTGCGGGACAGTCCGGCCAGGGACAGGACGTAGGGCCGGGCGGTGGTGGTGTCGGCGCCCGCGAAGCCGACGGTTCCCGCGGTCGCCCGGTAGAAGCCGCTGATGACGTTGAACAGCGTTGTCTTCCCTGACCCGTTGGGACCGACGATGCCCCGGATCTCGCCCTCGTGCACGGCGAGGGACACCTCGTCGAGCGCGCGCAGCCCGCGGAACTGCTTGGTGACGCCCTCCACCGACAGCAACACCCCGGCGGTGTCGGGACGTTCGACGGGGGAGTAGGGCGTGAAGGGCCGGAGTTCGGTGCGGGTGGTCCCCCGGCCGCGGCGCCGCTCGTACACCCCGCGCAGCCGCGCCGGGACGCCGGCGAGACCGGTCGGCGCGAAGACCACCATGAGGACGACGACCACGCCGTAGCCGAGTTGGGCGTACGTCGAGAAGTCCGACAGCCACTCCCGTACCAGGGTCAGTCCGATGGCGCCCACCACGCAGCCCACCAGGGAGCGGCGGCCGCCGATGACGACCGTCGCCAGCAGGATGAACATGTTGCCGATGGAGAACGTCTCCGGCGCGACATAGCGGATGAGGCCCGAGTAGAGGACTCCGGCGAGGCCGCCGTAGAGGCTGGCCAGCAGAAAGGCCGTCATGCGCAGCAGCGGGATCTCCGCGCCCATCGCCCCGGCCGCCAGCGAGTCGTCCCGCATGGCGCGCAGCCGTCGGCCGAGCGAGGTGCGGACGACGAAGAGGCCGAGGACGAGCGCGAGGCCGAAGACGACGGCCTCCAGGTAGTAGTAGAGGTACTCGCTGGAGAGATCGATGCCGGGCAGGGTGGGGCCGGGGACACCGGAGATGCCGTCGGCGCCGCCGGAGACATGGGCGTTGGTGATCCAGTTGATGAAGCCCAGGGCGAGACCGAGGGTGACGATGCCCAGGTAGTGCGACTGCATCCGTAGCGCGGGGACGCCGACGAACAGACCGACGACGACGGTGGCCAGGACGGCCGGCACGGCCGCGGCCCAGAAGCCGTACCCGTAGTGGGTGGTGAGGATCGCCACCGTGTAGGCGCCGACGCCGAAGAACGCGACCTGGGCGAGGTTGATCTGACCGGAGACGCCCATCGCCAGGCCCGTGCCGACGGCCAGCAGGGCGTAGACGAGGGCGATGTTCACGACGTGGATGGTGTAGCTGCCCAGACCGTAGGGGAGCAGCCAGGCGGCGACGACGATCGCACCTGTCGTGGCTATGCGGGTCCTCATGCGCGGCTGACCGTCCTCTCGCCGAAGATCCCCGTGGGCCGGATCATGATGGCCACGGTGAAGACCAGGAAGGTGACCAGGACCGAGTGGCCCTGGAAGTGGCCGGCCGCGTAGGAGTCGAGGACGCCGATGGCGACGCCGCCCACCACCGCGCCCTGGATCGAGCCGAAGCCGCCGAGCATGGCCGCGGCGAAGCCCTTGCTGCCGAGCGCTCCGCCGAGGGAGGCGTCGACGTAGAGCATGGGGCCGACCAGGCCGCCCGCGGCGGCCACGACGGTCGGCATCACGGTCGCCCTGGTGGCCACCGGCACCCTCAGCGTGGCGCAGGGCCGCATCGGCCAGGGCGCCCAGGAACTCGGCGACCCCGACTACGGCGTGTGCCGCGGCGTCGACGCCCGCTGCTACCACGACTGGGGGAACTTCGACACCACCAAGGGCTACAAGGTCCTGCTGTACACCCGTACCGCCGGCCCCCGGCACGCCAATCTCGGCCCCGCCCCCGCTCGTCCCCCGGCGCCCCACGACACCGGCCCGGCTCCGGGAACGCGCCGACCGGCACGTGCCGTGAGGGCGCAGCGAGGGCGGTCTTCGTCGGAACTACCCCCGGCGCAGGTGGAGTTGGTGTCCACTCGTCATCTTGTATCGGGTATTTGACACAAGATTCCGCCTACGGCATCTTGTACTTGCTGCTTGATACAAGATGATCTGAGGGGATCTCCATGCTCGACGCCGCCCCGCTCCAGCGCCGCTTCCTCGATCACGCCGACCACTACGCGCGCTGGTCCGGCCTGGCCATCGGCATCGTCGTCGCGCAGGCGCTGTCCACGCTGACGCACATCGAGTTCGAGCAGCGCGTCGTGTTCTGCATCACGGCCTTCGGCCTGTGCGCGGTGGCGGGCGTCCTTCTCGCCGACGCGCTGACCCTGGTCCCCCAGGAAGCGGTGCGCACCGCGACTCTCGCCCCACGTCTGGTCAGAGATCACGTACCACCGCGCATGGGCCCCCTGATCGCCCTTCAGGGAGTCTCGCTCACCGTGTTGCTGGTGATCGCGGCGGCCACGGCCTCCGTCGACTCCGGCCGCGTCCTCAGCACGGGGAAGGTCGTCACGGTCACCTGCAACGGGATGCTGGCACCCCTGGGCCCCTGGCCCGGCCTGTACTACAGCCTTCCGATCTTCGGCGCGCTCGCCGTCGCCACTCCCACCTGCGTGTGGGCCCTGCGCCGCATCGCCCACGGACCGGGCGGGGCCCAGCAGCGTCGCGACCGCGCGTGGGCGGTGACCGGGGCCTGGGGCCTGCTGGTGACGAGTCAGCAGCTGTACGCCGTGCTGATGGTCTCCGTCTCGCTGACGGAGACCGGCTGTGCCGGTGCGATGGGCGCGCTCACCTTCTGGGTGTTCTACCCCCTGGCCCTGCTGAACCTGTTCACCGTTGTCTGGTCCCTGGTCACCCTGGTGGTCCCGCGGTCCGTCAACGACGACGTGGCGGGGGAGTCTCCCGACCATGAATGAGCCCGCCATCCGCGTCGACACCACCAGCCAGGTGCCGCCGTACGCGCAGATCCGCGCCCAGCTCGGCGCGCTGATCGTCACCGGAGGGCTGGCCGAGGGCGACCGGCTGCCGACCGTACGTCAGTTGGCCATGGACCTCGGACTCGCACCGGGCACCGTGGCCCGCGCCTACCGCGAGCTGGAGGCCGCCGAGCTGATCCGGACCCGCCGCGGGGCGGGCTCCCGGGTGGCGGCGCCGCCGGCCGGCCCGGCCCGCCCCAACGCCGCACAACTCGCCACCCTTGCCCGCGACTTCACCTCGTCCGCCCGCGCGCTGGGTGCCGACACCGAAGCCATCGTCGCCGCCGTCCGCGAGGCTCTGGGGCCTGTCCGTTCCTAGTCCATGCGTTCCGGACCGGTCGCGACAGGAAGCCGCAGGGGGCAGCCCCCTGGTACCCACCCCGTCGTCAGGGTCTGTGCCGCGCGCCCAGAAGAGCCGCTCCCAGTGTGGTGAGGGTGTGCAGGGCGTTGTTGGCGCGTCGGTGGGTGGTGATGAGGCCGGAGTCCCGAAGGGCCGTGGTGTGGTGGGTGGCGGTTCCGGTGGAGACCCCGGCCCGGCGTGCCGCCTCACTGGTGGTGACCCCGGTGGCGGCGGCCCGCAGGATGACCGCGCGGGTGCGGCCGAGGAGGGCGTGCAGGGCGGCCTCGTCCTGGGTCGAGGCGGCGGTCAGCAGATGGTGGACGGGGTAGACGAGCACCGGCGGGAGCCGGGGGTCCGCCAGGGCGATGGGCGCCTTCCAGCAGAAGTACGACGGGATGAGCAGCAGCCCACGGCCGTCCAGATGCACTTCGCTCTCGGCCGGGTAGTCAGGGACCTCCAGCACCGGGTGCCGCCAGCGGACCGTCGGCGAGAGGTCGGCCAGCAGTCCGGCGGTTCCCTCGGTCAGCATGCTCCGGGCGTGCCGGGCGCGCTCCGCCTGGAAGGTCTCCTGGATGTCCTCCTCGTGCGGAACGATGACGGTCCGGTGATACGCGCGCAGCAGGTCCACCAGGTCGCCGCGCAGCGACTTCTCGGCGACGCGTAACGTCCAGGACGGCACCCGGCTGGCCCGGGCCGCCATGGCCATCTCGTCGTTCACCTGCTCGTCGGGCGTCGCGAGTATGGCCTCCAGCGCGGCTTCCAGACCGTCGACGCCTTCGAACGGCGTAAGAAAGTCGGCGAAATAGCGGGCGCGCGGGAAGAGCGGCAGCAACATCGTTTTCACCGGATGTGCGAGACCCGCTTCCTGAAGGTGCCCGCACGCGCGGTCGTACCAATTTGCATAGTTCCATCTGCCGCTGCGTGTCTGGAATCTGTGCAGGCTGCCGGCGATCTCCCACAGCGGATGCGGCGAGGCCGCCACTCGTGTGCGCGCCAAGTCCTCGGCAGTGAAATGGAAGCGGAGCATCCGCTGTCTCCCCCTAGATGCACCTGCGAATCTTCACTGGAATCGAATGAGCATGACAGTCCATGTCGGGCGTTGGGAACATGCCTTCAAGCCAGCCGCAAAGTCAGCACCGGGGCGGCTTCTGTAAAGACCGGAATTCCGGGACCGGAAATCAAGCCGGGTACTTCAAAACGAAAGGAAATGTCATGGGCCGTATACGGCTGAGAGGGCTCCGCACACGCCGGATGGGCATCCTGGCCACGAGCGCGCTGTTCCTCTCCTTCCTGGTGCCGGCCACCGCGTCGGCCGCCACCGACGGGGCCGACCAGGCGGCGGTCACCTGTTACGGCGGTTCGGTGGCGATCAGCCTGCCGGCGAACGGCTACAGCGGTACGTACACGACGAGTTCGCGCTGCAACGACATCAACCTGCGCATCGATTCCGGCGGCAACCAGTGGGTGGCCGTGTGCTGGGCCGCGCACGGCTACTGCCAGGACCACTGGACCCTGGTCACGCAGGGCGCCGGCTACCAGGTGGTGGCGACCGACGTGCTGGACGGCACCAGCTTCTACTTCGTGACCACGAACGGCGGCGGCACCCGCAGCGGGCGTACGGCCTACTAGGGACCGTGTTCCAGGGGCCTCGGCCGGGAAGCCGCCGGCCCGCGCCGGACGGGAACCCATGCGACGCACCGCGCCCGACGCGGTGCGTCGCATGCGCGTGTGCCGTCCCGTGTTCCGGGCGCCCGTCGGTCGTCGACGCCCGCATCCTGTCCTCACAGGATTCCGCGCACGGCCCCGACGACGGAACGGACACCTCGCCATGAGCGAACTCGTGCTGGGCATCGACATCGGCACCGCCGGCACCAAGGGCGTGCTCGCCACCCTGGACGGGACGGTGGTGGCGTCAGCCGTACGTCATCACTCCATGTCGTTGCCGAGACCGTCCTGGGCGGAAGTGGACGCCACCGTCGTCTGGTGGGACGACTTCACCGCGGTGGCCCGCGAACTGACGGGCCGGATGGGCGCGCACGACCTGGCCGGACTCTGCGCCAGCGGCGTCGGCCCCTGTCTGCTGGTCTGCGACAGCGCAGGGGAGCCCGTGCGGCCGGCCATCCTCTACGGCATCGACGGCCGGGCCGAGCGAGAGATCCACGACCTCACCGAGCGGCTCGGCGCCGACACCGTCCTCGAACGCTGCGGCAAGGCCCTCAGCACCCAGGCCGTCGGACCGAAGATGCTGTGGATGCGGCGCAACGAGCCACGGGAGTGGGCGCGCGGAACCAGGTGGTACAACTCCCACTCGTATGTGGCCGCCAAGCTCACCGGGGCCTACGTGCTCGACCATCACACGGCCAGCCAGTGCGACCCGCTGTACGACATCCACGCCGGTTCCTGGGCGCACGACTGGCTCCCGGACATCGCGGGTCACCTGGAGACGCCCCGGCTCGTGCACCCCCACGAGGTAGTGGGAACGGTGACCCGTGAGGCGTCGGAGGCCACCGGGATCCCGGTCGGCACACCTGTCTCGGCCGGCACCGTCGACGCCTGGGCCGAGGCCCATTCCGCCGGCGTACGGCACCCGGGCGACCTCATGCTCATGTACGGCTCCACCCTGTTCTTCGTCCAGATCCTGGGCGCCTACCGGACGCACCCCAAGCTGTGGACCACGGCCGGAGTGGAGCCGGGCCGGCGCACCATCGCCGCGGGCATGTCCACCTCGGGGTCCCTGACACAGTGGCTCCAGGAGGTCACCGGAGGAGAGCCCTTCGACGCGCTGGTCGCCGAGGCCGAAGCCGTGCCGCCCGGTTCGGACGGCCTGCTGATGCTCCCGTACTTCGCCGGCGAGCGGACCCCGGTCTTCGACCCGCGGGCCAGAGGCGTGGTGGCGGGCCTCACGCTGCGGCACACGCGCGGCCACCTCTTCCGCGCCGCCTACGAGGGCATCGCCTTCGGCGTCCGCCAGATCCTCGACTTCCTGGAGGACCCCGACGACCCGGTCCGGCGCGTCGTCGCGGTCGGGGGCGGCACGAAGGGCGGACTGTGGACGCAGATCGTCAGCGACGTCACCGGCCGGGAGCAGCAGGTACCGGCGCAGACCGTCGGAGCCTGCTACGGCGACGCCCTGCTCTGCGCGGTCGGGCTCGGACTCGTACCGCCGGACACGGACTGGGCGGTCACCGCGACGACCGTGCGGCCCCGGGCGCACACCCGTGAGACGTACGACCGCCTGTACGCGTCGTACACCGCGCTCTACCCCGCCACGAGGGACATCGTGCACGAACTCGCCGACATGCAGCGGAAGCAGGTCGGTCGGTGAACCGTCCGCACGGGTGAAGGCCGCGGCCCGCCGTCAGCCTCCGAGGTCCTGTCGGCGCACCGGACCGGGGCCCTCTTCGTGGCCCGGCTCGGCGGCCTGCGTGCTCGGCTCGTTCTCCGTGTCCTCGCCCTCCGCCTGGGAGGGAGTCGTCTGGGGGACGTCGGGACGGTCGGCTTCCACCGCGTCGTCACGTTCGCCCTCTGCCTGGGACGGGGTCGGGAACTCATCGCTCATGATCGGCCTCACTGACCGGTGTCGGGTCGGTGTCGTGATGTCGGCCCAGAGATTTTCACCCTACGGTTCCACTGTAGTCCGCCCACTCTTCCGGTGACCGGTGACCGGTGACCGGTGCTCCGGGCGCGCGTCATGTGCGCGGACGGGACGCGCCCGGCCTCAGTCGTCGACGAGGGCGTCCACCACGGCCTTGGCGACCCGGGCCGCCCGCTCGGCCGTCCAGTAGCCGGGCTCCTCCATGGAGGAGACGTAGTAACCGCGGGTCAGCAGCGACAGGACGTCGGCGGCGAGGGCCGCGTCGGGCACTCCCGCGGCGAGGGCGGCGTCGAGGAACTCCCGGCGGGATTCCCGAGGTTCCTGCCGGTCGACGCCGGCCGGGTCGACGTGCGCCGAGGAGAGCATCTCGACCCACATCGTGCGCAGGAGCAGGTCCTCGGGCTCCGTGCCGAGGTGCCACTCCACGGTGGCGCGCAGCCGGTCCGCACCCGTCCGGTCGCCCACGCGGGACTCCAGGCCGGCCCGCCACTGGGACTCCGCCGCGCGGACGGCGTTGGTGATCAGCGCCGTCCTGGTGGGCACGTAGTTGGTGACCATGGCCGTGGAGCCGCCGAGTTCCCTGGCGACGGCGCGGATGGTGATGGCGTGCGCCCCGTCACGGGCGGCGACCGCGAGGGTCGCCTGGGCGATTGCCTTGCGGCGCTGGACTTCGTCGACGTCGATCGGCATGGAAGAGACCTAGCTCAGAGGCGGGGTGACCTAGAATACCATGTTACATAACGCTGTTGTATCACAATGTTTCCCAAGGATTCGCTTCCCTGGGGGGGCCGCTCTGCTCGAGGGCCTCCTCGGGGCGGAGGTCGGCGAGCGCGTTGACGCGGGGGTCGACGGCATCGATGCGGTCCGGACAGGACTGCGCGATGTCGGCCGAGGGGAGCGTGTGGTTGCGGATCGCGGACGCGAGCTCGACGGCCGGGAGTTGCCGCGGTTCGGTGGCGGGGGAGGCGTGTTCCATGATCGCCTCTATGGCGGCGCGCCCGGGGCGGCGTGGATGCTCATCCTGTTATCAAACGTCGTTATAAGACGACGTTTGATTTGGTCATCGTGGTCCCCGGAGCCGAAGCTGTCAAGGATGCGGCCTGGTCGGGGGCTCGGCAGGTCGGCGACGGGGGACGGAATCCGCGGACCGTCGGCGGTAGGCTGCGCCGATGCGCACGGTCGAGGTCCTGTTGGACGAGGCGGCGGACTTCGAGGTCCGGGAGGCCTGGCGACGGCTCGCGGACGCGGGCTTGCCCAGTCAGGCGCGCCTCCGCTCACCGACCAACAGCCCGCACCTCACCCTGGCCGCCTGCCCGGAGTTGACCGCCCCGATCCGCTGGGAGCTCGCCGAGGTGGCCGCCGTACTGCCGCTGCCGGTACGGTTCACCGGCGTGGTCCGCTTCGAGCGGCCGACCTCGGTGCTGGCCTGGGCCCTCCGACTCGACGCCGCCCTGGCCGACTTGCACCGCCGGGTGTGGGACGCGGTGGTCTCGGACAGTCCGCCCGAGACCCTCAACCCCCTGCACGCCCCCGCGCGCTGGAGCCCGCACGTCACCCTCGGCCGTTCCCGGCGGCCCGGCGCCTTCGCCGGCCGACGGATCCCCGAACTGCTGCCGACGCCGCCGCTGTCGGTACGGCTCACCACCCTGCGCAGCTACGACACGGAGACGGGCGCCCTGGAGGTACTGGAGCCCCGTCCCTGACAGGCCCACTGCCCGACGGCTCCGTACCTGTCGAGTCCATCTCGTGGTGGTTGCCCGACCGGGTCGGCGGAGCGGCGTGGCTACGACGCTGGTCGTGCGCACATGACACCCGCCTTCGGTCCCGCCGCTCGCAGCAGCGCGAGCCGCGGGTGGTGGAGGGGGCGTCAGCCCTGTGCGGTGTGCCGCCAAGGACGGACGAAGTCGTGGAGGCTCTGCTGCGCGGCCGGGGCGATCACCGGATCGTCGACCGGGGTGCCGACGGGGTGGAGGAGGTGGTCGAGTCCGGGGAGGACGCGCAGTCCCGGACCGGTGATGCGGGCGGCGCCGAGGGCCGACAGCAGCGAAGGCGTCGTTCGGCAGGGCACGTTGGTGTCCTCGGTGCCGCACGTGACGAGCGTACGCGTGCCGGGCGCGATGCCTCGGGCGACGGACGGCGGGTAGAGCGCGTCGTCGCTGCGGACGAAATCCTCGTTGACCGGTCCGAACATGCCTTTGAGGAGAGCGGCGAGGGCGGGCAGCAGGCCCGAGGTGTCGACCGGGCGCCGGGCGCGGAACTCCGCGATGGCCCTGGCCACGCCCAGATGGTTCGACCGCGCCTGTCGCACGGTGAGTTGCCCTGCGGCGACCAACTGGTCCAGTTCGTACGCCAGTTGGAGGCGGAGCAGGTCAAGCAGTCGCATGTCCTGTGGGGCGAGGAGCGCGAGCCCGGCGGGCTTCGGTTGTACGGCGCGGTCGACGAGCAGGGCTTGCAGACCGCCTTCGCTGTGTCCGACCACGAGCAGCCCGTGCGGGTCGGCTTCGGGCTGGGCGCGCAGGGTCTCGTACGCGGCCACGGCTTGTCGGGTGTAGGCGGCCATGCCGGGAGCGTTGCCGTGGCCGCCCAGGCCCGTCCGCCCGGTGCCGTACTTGTCGAACCGCAGGCTCATCACCCCGTCACTGCTGAGGATGTCCGCCATGAGGGCCAGGGTGTGCGGAGTGAAGCCGGGCGGCTCGTCGCCGTTGCGGTCGGTCGGGCCGCTGCCGGGCAGCAGCAGTGCCGCGGCGAGCCTGCGGTCCGCGCGGTGAGCGGGTATGTGCAGCGTGCCGTACGCGCTGGTGCCGTCCGCGGTGAAGCGGACCTCCCGGTCCACGGCGGGTACGAGGGAGGCACTGGGGGTCGCGGACGCCCGGGCCGTGCCTGCCACCGGCCAGGCCGTGACGACGGCGACCGAGGCCAGCAGCACGGCGATCACCTTGCTGCGCCGGAGGGTGCGTAAACGCATGTGTTCTCCTGATGAGCCGAAGTGACGGGCGAGAGAGGGTGTGCGGTCGGGTGACGGGGACGAGCGGCGGTGGCGCGCTCAACGCACCAGGAGCGGCACGAGCAGCGCGGGGATCAGAATGAGCCCGAGCAGCAGTACGACACCTCGTGGGTTGCCGAGGTTGATGGTCCAGCCGATGCCGAACCGCTTCTGGACCAGCACCGCCGGATCGGCCCGGTTGACGTACACCGAGCCGAGCAGACGCCAGTACCGGTCGTCGTCGCGCCGCACCATGCCGGTGCCCTGCTCCGTCACCGCGCCGTCCTGCGCGGGCAGTCGGCTGCCGCCCTGCCCGGTGCGGACGGCGATGCCGATCACCACGGCCAGCCCGGCCAGGACGGGCAGCAGAATCAGGGCCGGGGACGCCTGCTGGTCCGCGTGCCACATCGGCCAGGCGCCGGCGAGCAACGAAAGGTCGATGAACGCCGCCAGCAGCAGCAGGGAGACGGCGGCACGCACCGTGAAGCGGCGGTGCCTGCGGGCCGAGTCGGCCGGCCGCGCCGGGTCCAGATCCGGGCGGGCCCGGAAGGAGAAGAAGGCCAGCGCCAGGATCAGCGCGGTGAGCGCGGCCTGGGTGAACACCGGGAAGAACGCGGTGCCGATCGATCGGGCGGCGAAGCGGTCGGCGCTGCCGGAGGCGGCGAAGTGCACAGGAACGCGGTCCGGCAGCGAGGGATACCGCAGCACACCCAGGACCGCGGTTCCGATGCAGATGAGCAACGCGGGGACGGCCCACACCCAGGGGAAGCGCTCCGGGTCGGTGTGCAGCGTCGTGTCCGCCACCACGCCCTGCCGCAGTCCGTCGTACCAGTCCTCGCGCCGCTTGACCGCCAGGACCGCCGTCCGTGCCCGGCCGTAGGCAGCCAGGCAGGCGGCGATCGTCAGCAGGAGAACGGCGCCCGGCAGGTTGACGCGGAACACGGAGCTCACCAGGACTCCGGCCGCGATCAGCAGCGCACCGGACGCGGCGACCTGCCACCGGTACCGTCCGCGGTGCACGACGATCTCCGGGGCGTCCGCCCGCGCATCAGGGCTGCGCACCCCGAAGGGCAGGGTCGGACTGGTCAGTGACGGCATCCACCAGGCCAGTGCCACAAGCACGGCGGGCATGAACACGTTGACCGACAGGTCTGCACTGTTCACGAGGCCGAATCTCCTTTCTCTGCACCGGGGTTCGCGTGCCGTGGGGCGGACGCGGGGGACGTGAACGAGTCGAGGACGGAGCGGCAGCTGTCCAGTACCGCCGGGTCGTCGCTCCCGTGGGCGACCGCTTCGGCGAGCAGGGTCCGCAACCGGGTCTCCCACTCTGCGGTGAACCCCGGTTCGGGCGGACCGCTGTGGGCGTCGCGCTGCACCAGGGCGCCGCTCTTGCGGTTGACCCGCAGCAGTCCTTCGCGTCGCAGCAGGTCGTACGCCTTGTTCACGGTGTGGAAGTTGATCCCCAGATCCACCGCGAGCTGCCGTGTCGAGGGCAGCGAGCTGCCCTCGCCGAGTCGACCGGAGGCGATGGACTCGACGATACGGTCCCGGATCTGCTGGTAGATCGGCACCTCGCTGTCCATGTCGAGGCTGAGGATCATGGCCCCACTCCCACTGTTGCCCTGTTATAGCTTTTATAGAACACGGGGCGGTGCAAGGGCAAGGAGAGTGTCGGGAACGCGACAAGGGCGGCGCGGTCAGGAGAGGTCCCTGCTCACCGCGCGCGGCGGGTCGTCAGGTCGTGAGTGCGTAGATGCTGCTGCCGGTGAGCCAGAGTCCGGCCGCGATCGACAGGGTGACGATCAGCTGCTCCTGGTGCCGTTCGAGCCAGGTCCGCAGGGCGCGGAGACGGCCTTGGGCGGCGTCGGGTGCCCAGACGGTGTACAGCTCCATGACCAGGAGGCTGAGGGTGGCGAGGACGCAGTACCCGGTGAGGGTGAGCCAGTCGGCGAGGGTGGAGAGGTCGGCGTCGACGACGGTGGCGGCGCCGGCGGCGACCATGGCCCAGGACTGGAGGAGCCAGGCGAGTGCGGCCGCGGTACCGAGGGAGGCGTTGTCGATCCGGGCCGTCCAGTGCGGCGGCCGGTAGGGGCGGGGGAGCTGCCGGTACCGGTGGCCGCCGAACAGGACCAGGCCGACGCCGATCGCGAGCTTGGCGGCGATCGCGGCGGTCGAGGGCGCGCCGTGGTGGACGAGCGGCTTCCCGCCGGTCAGCAGCATCACGCAGGCGATCACGGCGACCAGGTCGGCCAGCCAGGACAGCAGGAAGACAAGGCCCTTGCGGACACCGCGGTGTGAGGAGAGGAGCAGGATGAAGGCGCTGTTGTGCAGGGGCCCGAGGGTGATGGCCGTACCGATCACGACCAGGTCGACGGCCATCGGCACAGCTGCTCCCCAGGGTCAGGGCCACCCGGCGTCTTCCGGACGGGCGTCTCGCGCGGGCGTGCCCGGCGGGCGGGGGTGCCGGCGGTCGGGGCGCCGCACCCAGACTCTGCGGCCCCCGGCCCCACGGGTCAAGCAGGCCACGCCGACACCTCCGTACGGGTCAGGCGCACGATGCGTGCCGGCGCTGCCCGGACGGGGCCGAACGCGGGGCGCCGTCCGTGTAGTTGAGACGTTCGTCGCTCTCGTGGACTCTTGAGCGGTGGACGATGACGGCGGATACATGCTCAGCGAGCTTCAGTCGATGGATCCCACGGTGCGCGCGGACGTCCTCCGCGTGCTGGACTGCGTCCTGCGGGGCCTCCCCGCCCACTGGCGGCGCCGAAAGGGGGTGCCGCAGCTCATGGTGTTCCTCGACGGCCCGCAGGACGTGCGGATGGAGAGGATCACCCTGCGGGAGCTGTCCGAGTACGGATATCTCGACGAGTTCAGCCGCTGGGCGGACGGCGTCCCGGATGAGAAGGCCCGCGAACACGGCTGTGCCGCTCTGGTCCACGGCGACCGTATTCACGCGAGGATCAATCAGATAGGCCCCTTCGGGTCGGGCTGGCACGCTCCCGACACTTCCGTCACCGTCCGCATCGCGCACCGGGACCGGATGATGATCCGGTCCTTTTCGTTCGAGTTCGACGTGGAGGGCCGGATCTTCCCGCAGCTCGTGCTCCGTCGGCGAAACTTCGACATCCTGGCCCGCGCCCGACGGAGTTGACCCCGGGCCGAGCACTGGCGATGCCGGTCGCACCCGCTCAGCCGGCCGCAGCGCGCTGTGTCGCCTCGCGTGCTTCGGTGAGGGCTCGCTGCCTGAGGTCGCCGCCGAACAGCTGAATCGTGGTGGCGGCCAGGATGTCGTCCCTGCCGATGGTCCGCCTGTCCCCCCTGCGGGTGGACAGGGCCCGGGGGGAATCCTTGAGGAACGGGAGCGGGGCCGGTTCGCCCGACAGCAGCGGGGCGACCGTACCGAAACGTCCGACCCCGCTCTCGCGGACGACCGTGGCCGCGTCCCGGGCGAGGTCCGTCAGGAACACGCTCGCGATTCCGTCCAGGTCGCGGACCATCGCCGGGACGGCCGTCGCCCCCTGGCTCCACAGCAGCTTCTTGACCCCGGCCTCGAACCTGTGGGCGCCGACCACGGCACTCGGTCTGCGCGACCTGCTGCGCTTCGCAGAAGGCACGATGACGCCCTCGGCGTCGTACAGGTCACCGGTCAGGCCTCGGAACGTCGGGCTGTGCCGGTACCACTTGTGCCCCACCTCGAGCTCGACGTTCCGGTCGATCGCCGCGAGAAGGTCCGCGGGAATCAGCTTCTTCCGGGCCTCCGCCGCCGCTGCTCTCCTCGCCCCGGCGATGATCTCCGTCAGCACTGTCCGCGTCACCGACGCGGCGGCCCACGCGGCCGGCCGGGAGACGTGCATCGAGGTCACGTCCCTGAACACCGCCTTGACGAGAGAAAGTTTGAACGGCGAGACATCCATGACCGAGGCGGTCGCGGGGCCACTGTGCTCAGGGCGTGCGGGCTGTGCGGTCAT
Organism: Streptomyces sp. NPDC001443; assembly: GCF_053597355.1. Classification (NCBI taxonomy): domain Bacteria; kingdom Bacillati; phylum Actinomycetota; class Actinomycetes; order Kitasatosporales; family Streptomycetaceae; genus Streptomyces; species Streptomyces sp. NPDC001443. The sequence continues at coordinate 10,140 of NZ_JBSFIA010000047.1, read as the reverse complement.
CGGAAGAAGCGCTCCCTGCTGTCGGAGTTGTCGGAGGTCCACAGTCCACCACGCAGACCCGCTCCCTTCCCCCGTCCTCCGCCGAAGCGGTACCCGGTCAAGGGCCTGACGGGCACATCCCGTCGGCCGGGCCGATCATGAGCCACCTCCGTGGAGCAGCTGCACCAGACCATCCGCGTGGACATCTGCTCCGGATCCCGACGTGACCGATCCTGATGCGTCGGACGGGCAGGCGGGCCAGAAGCAGGGGTGCGCAGACCCCGCCAGCCAGTGTCTCAACGCCTCACCCCATCCATGTGGTGACGGTCACGGGCGTCGCGCCAGGAAGACGAATTCCCTTCCCGGGCGGTCGGGCGCGTCGCGAATGGCGTCCACGACGTATCCATGGGCGTCCAAGTCCCTCTCGACTTCGTCCCGTTCGCGAAAGCGCAGCGTCGAGTCCGAGGTGAGCACCTGGCCGTCCGCTGCGAACCTGTAGGTCCAGCGGAACGTCACCAGGGGCAAGTTCACCTCCATCAGTTGAACCCAGCTCTCGACGGAGCCGACGCCCGGAATCCTGGTCACGCGACGGGATTTCTCCCGGGTCCACTCTTCCCAGGCGCGTCTTGCCGGATCGCGCGTCTCGAAGATCAGGCGACCGCCGGGCCGCAGTGCTTCATGAGCTCCTCGTAGGGTCTTCTGCCAGGTCTGCGGGTCGGCGACGGCCTGAGCGACGTTCGCCGTCATCGTTGCGAGGTCGACCTGCAGCGGTGGAAGGTCTGCCGCATCGCCGCAGATCCAGCGCACTCGTCCACTGCCCGGTTTGGTCCGGGCGACGTCGATGGATGCCTGGGCGGGATCCACGCCTACGACCTCGATCCCTCGGTCGGCCAGGAGGAGTGCGAATACTCCCGTGCCGCAACCGATGTCCAGTACGCGTTGCGCCTCGAAATCCTCGGCCATCCGCACATATGCATGGAGGTCGCTGCGGTCGGGGTCGAGCGGATCGTAGATCGCGGCGAGTCGTGGATGGGTGAAGCAGTCGTCGGTCATGCGGTCGAACGTATGCAGAGCCGGGTCCGAACAGCTACGAGGGCGTCGCAGAACGCGGGAATGGGCTGGTGGTGCAGCCGTCGGTGGTCGGCCCGGGTGATGCCTGGCAAGCCGGACGCGACAAAGGTGTCGGTGGCCGACTGGATCAGGGCGTCACCGTCGGCGAACAGCGTGCCGTCCCCGACCCGGTCACGGAAGATGCCGTGACCGGGGTTCCGGGATCAGCAGCCGCGCAAGGTGCCGCCCTAGCTCCGGTAGCGGAACACGATGCGGCCGCGTGTCAGGTCGTACGGCGGGAGTTCCACCAGGACCCGGTCCTCCAGCACGATCTTGATGTAGTTCTTGCGGATCTTCCCGCTGATGTGCGCGAGCACCTGGTGGCCGTTGTCGAGCTCCACGGTGAACATGGCGCTGCGCAGGCATTCGACGACCTTGCCCTCGACTTCGATGACGTTCTTGTGCTTCGTCATCGCACCAGCTCCAGGTTGCTGCTGATCGGCCGGGCGCCGATGTCCTCGAACAGCGCGGTGGCTGCCCGGTTGGACTCGTGGACCTCGGTCCAGGCCGCGGCGGACCCGCGGCGGTGCAGTGTGTCCAGCGCGTGGGCCAGCAGTGCCCGCGCGATGCCACGGCGTTGTTCGCCCGCACGGACCGCGAGCAGCCCGATGCGTGGCCGCTTCGCCGTCACCACCCGGATCAGACCCAGGTAGCGGTCCGGCGCCGCGGCCACCGCGTACTTCGACGGGTCGACGACGGTGTCGCCTTCGGGACGGGAGATCACCTCCGCGGGCATCGACTGCCACCCGGCGCCCGCCTCGACCTCGTCACGGATCGCCCGGTCCACCGCCCGCAGCAACCCCTCGTCCGCCCGGCCGGCGGGCACGATCGTCACGCCCTCGGGCGGCAGGACCGCTCCGAGCCCCGTGACCTGTGGATCGGTCGGTACGGTGTACTCCCACTCGCGGCGCCGGACCGTGAATCCGGCCCGCCGCCAGCCGGCCGTCAGCCCGGTGTCGGCCTCGTCGACCACCGTGTAGAGCGGCGCGGGCAGTTGCGCCACCATCGTCTCGGCGAGCCGGTCGAAGGTGGCGTCGTGCCAGGCGTCGATGCCGACGAACAGGCGTCCGTCGGACCGATGCAGCGCATATCCGCGGCCGACCACCAGGTCGTCGTCCAGTGCGTGCCATTGCCGGTCCGCGACGCGCGTGATCACCAGCGCGTTCTCGCCCGGGCCGGATGGGAAGGGCTTCGTGTTCATCGGAGTCTCCTTCAGGAGTGCCTTGATCTCAGGCGCTCCTGGTGACACCGGACGTCAGCCGCCGGACCGTGACGGATCGAGGGAGCACCCACGGGTAACTGCGTTCACGGGGCTCACCTCCAAACGACGACTTCACGGTCCGCCATGAACGTAGCAGCGGGGTGCCGCCTTGCTCAAAGTCTTTTCCTCTGCGCTTCGAGGCGAGGAAGCGGCCGAACGAGACGTCCCGGGCCGGGGCAGGGCGGCCCGGGTGGATCTCAGTCCTCGAAGCCGTCGCGCAGCAGGCGACGGGCCACCTCGGCGCGGGCCTCGGCGAGCTCCGCGTCGATCTGCTCGCTCCGGCCGGCCCGCGGCACCACCACGGCCGCCACGGGTTCCCCGCCGAGGAGGCAGGCGCGTCGCAGATGGGTCGGCGGGTGGGTGGTGTCGACCTGGTGCCCGCGCCGGGCTCCGGCGCGCCGCTGCCGTTCGTACTCGTGCTCCGGGACGGACGCCGCGAACGCGGAGAGCCGCGCCCACAGTTCATCGGCCCGGGCCATGGCGTCCCGGGTGGACCTCGGCCCGCCCAGGGCGGCACGGTTGGTCTCGCTGCGCAGCAGGACGCCGTACGACCCGGAGACGAGGAACCGGTCCATGAGGCCCACCGCCGCACGCGTGGATGCGGTACGGGCGGCAAGCCTGTCGGCGAGGTACTCGGCCCGCATCCCGGCCCGGGAGGTCAGCCGGACGAGCAGCACCAGCATTCCCCAGACCAGCAGCCGTGGCACCAGGCAGAAGGCATCGACGGCCATCTCGATCGCGGTCGGGCGCTGATGCGGCCGCAGGGTGTCGTACCAGAGGGCCAGGCTGCGCGTCGCCGTGCCCACCACCAGACCGTTGCGCGTGTCGCCGTTGGCGTAGTGGGCCAACTCGTGGCCGAGCAGCGCGATCCGCTCCTCGGGCGTCAGGACCTCCCACAGCGGCATGCCCAGCACCAGCAGCCGCCGACCACGCACACCGTACGTCGTGACACTGGCGTTGACGCTCCCGTCCACGGCGATCGCGTGCACGCTCCGCGTGCCGACGGCCTGTGCCACCTCGTCCACCAGGGCGAAGAGTTCAGGTGCGTCGGCCCGGAACAGCACGGGCCGGTCGTCGGGCTACGGGGGCGACCTCTAGGCTTGAGCGATGCAGATTCCAAGCCCCGCCGAGATCCGGTCGCTGCACGAGAAGTACGCGCCGAGCACCGAGGCGTTCGACCTGGTCTTCACGCACTGCGAGATCGTCTGGTCCATCGCGGAGAAGCTCATTCCGACGGCAGGGCACAACCTCGACGCGGATCTCGTACGCGCCGGATGCCTGCTCCATGACATCGGCGTCTATCGACTCATCGACGAAACCGGAAGAGTCGACGAACCCAACTATCTGCGCCACGGACTGCTCGGTCACGAAATCCTGGCCGAAGAGGGATTCTCCGAGGCCCTCCGCCGGTTCTGTTCGTGCCACACCGGGGTCGGACTGACGAAGCACGACGTGGAAAGGCAAGGTCTGCCCTTGCCGGTCGCGGACTACGTCGCCGTGACCGTCGAAGAGCGACTGGTGATGTACGCCGACAAATTCCACAGCAAGTCCGCCCCGCCGAAGTTCCTTTCCGCGGACTCGTACGCCAGGTATGTCGGCCGCTTCGGCAGGGACAAGGTGTCCGCGTTCGCACGCCTGCGCGCGGAGTTCGGCGAACCGGACCTGACCGACTTGGCCGCGGCGCATCAACACGTCCTCGTCTGAAGGTCTTGAGCTTCACCTGGTACCGGTGGTACGCATTGGTCCAAGCTGGCCCGCATGGACTGGTTGCCACTGCTCTCCACCCTGGCCGGTGCCTCGATCGGCATCGGCGCCACGCTCATCGCCGATCGGAACCGGTGGAAGCACGAGGACGTCAAAGAAGCCCTGCGGCTGCGGCTCGACATCTACACGCAGTACACCACCACGGTGAAAGACCTCGGTGAGACCCTGCGGGCCCTGGCCGGGCGAGAGCACCCGACCGACGGCGAACGGGCGCTGGCGTTGCGCGAGGCCTTTCGGGATTCGGGCATGGGCACCGCCTCGGAACGGATGTGGCTCATCGCGCCCGAACCTGTCGTCAAGGCCTCCAACAGCGTGTTCCACTGCCTGCGACACATCTGCGACGGCTACGCCGACGGCACCGCTGTCAACAGTCCGGAGGATCGCGCCCGTTGGGAGGCACGCGGCAGGGCGGCCGCCAAGATGCGGAAGCTCATGCGCGAGGATCTCGGCGTCGGCCCGCTCGCCGAACGCCACAGCCCGCCTCCCGACGACTACGACGGCCCTGCCTCGCAGTAGGGGGTTGTGTCCGGCGGGCTAACCTGCGCCCATGACGACGACACCGCGGCGCAAGCTTCCCCGGGGCAGGAGCGCCCTGCCGGTCGACGAGGTGGAGTCGCTGCAACGGGACCGCGTGTACGCGGCGTTGGCGCAGGTACTGACCGAGCGGGGGTACGCCGCCGCCACCGTCGAGGACGTCATCAGGCGGGCGGGGGTGTCCCGGCAGACGTTCTACCGGTACTTCGACTCCAAGGCCGACTGTTTCGCCGCGGCCTACCAGGCGGCCGGGGAGAGCCTGCTGGCGCAGGTGCTCGAGCGCCTTGCCGCTGCCGGGAGCGAACCCTCCGCGGGTGCGGACGACGGCCCGCCGCACCGTTTCGGGCGGCTGGTCGACGCCTACCTCCGCACCCTGGCCGCCGACTGGCCCACGGCCCGGCTCTGTCTGGTGGAGGCGTTCGCGGCCGGTCCGGGCGTGCTTCCCGTACGCGCGCCCCTGTACGACACCGTGGTGGACCTGGTCGCGCAGACCCTCGGGGTCGAGGACAAGGAGGGCCGGCTCCTGTGCCGGATGGTCCTCGCTGCCACCACCGCCCTGGCGACCTCGGCGGTGGCCGACGGTGACCAAGGCCAACTCGACGCGGCTGCGGTCGAGTTGAACGAGTACGTGCGCCGGCTGTGGGACGCCGGTCTGCTCGGCCGGCGTCCCTGACCGACCCTGCCGAGCTCCTCGCACTTCTAACAGACACCCGTGTTCCTTTGTGTGGACGGAACCGCTACGCTGCGGGAAGCACCGACGTCCGGATTCCCGAGCGCGGAGGCGACACATGCACAGTGCGACGACAGGCGACACACCTCGCACGCTCGAACTGACGCTCTCCGATCCGACCCAGCTCCGGGGACTTCGCGACTGGCTGCGCGCGCAGGACGGGATCAGCGTGCGGGTCAGACCCGCGGCGCCGGCCCCCGGCGAGCTCGGCACCGCCGACGTGCTGGCCGTGCTCGCCGGCAGCAGTGTGCTGGCCGCGGCCGTGAAGACCCTGCCCGACTTCCTGCGTTCGCGCCGCTCGAACCTCAGGATGCGGATCACCGTCGACGGCAGGCAGGTCGAGGTCGAGTCGGAGAACACCGACCGGGCACTGGAGCTCGTGGAACGGCTGCTCCGTGACAGTCCCTGAGCCGTTGTACGACTACGCACGCTCACGGGCGGTTCTCATCGGCGTGTGGGACTACGAGCACCTGCCTCCCGTGGCCTCGGCCACCAGGAACAGTCTCGACCGGATGACCGATCTGCTCCAGGGTCCGCTCTGCGGCTGGCCACGGCCCTCGGGCGGTACGGCCGACCGGCTCCAGGTCGTCCGCAATCCGCGGCGGCGCAACAACCTCCCCGACGATCTCATGCGGTGGTTCGAGGACGCCAAGGACCTGGCCCTGATCTACTTCGTGGGCCACGGCCGGCTCTACGGGGACGAACTCTGTCTGGCGCTCGCCGAATCCCCGTTGAGCGGGTCCGCCCAGAAGACCACCGGGCTGCGGTTCTCCGACGTCCGGGAAGCCCTGGAGGAGTCCGAGGCCGCCACCAAGGTGGTCATCCTCGACTGCTGCTTCTCGGGCCAGGCCACCCTGCCCAGACACACGCTGTCCGCGCCCGCCATCACCGAGCTGACCCACTGCTCCGGGGCCATCACGCTGACCGCGACCGACGCCTATCGCACCGCCTGGTACGAACCGGACTCGACGAGCGGCCGACCGCAGACCCACTTCACCCGCTACCTGGTCGACGCGATCGAGACAGGCGCCGTCGCCCACCCGCACGGAGTCTCCCTCGAAGCCGCCTTCGCGACCGCCTCGGCGGCCCTGGTCCGCGACGGCAAGCCCCGGCCCACCCAGTCCGTCCGCCACCACGCCGGGCGGTTCGTCATCGCCCGGGGGCCGGCCGGCCGGCCTTCTCCTGGTCGCCAGGACGACACATCCGGCGAACAGACCGCCGGGACCGGCCCGACCCGCCAGGACGTGGAGGAGCTGTTTCAGGCCGCCCTCGCCCTCGAACTCGACTGGGACGCCGAGGCGGCGGGCCTGCCGCGCCTCGAGTCGATGTACCGGGCTGCCGCCGAGGCCGGACATCCGGAGGCGATGACGCGACTGGGCATGATCCTCGAAGGGCGGACGCAGGAGCGCCTCGGGGCCACGCTCCCCGGCGAGGGCACCGCTCCGGACATCGACGGCGCCATGCACTGGTACACCCGGGCGGCCCGGCTCGGCAGTTCCCACGGCGCCTACTTCCTCGGGCTCGCGTACGAGGACCGCCTGGGCAACTGGCCGGAGGCGCTGCACTGGTACCGGGAGGCCGCGCGTGACGAGCGGAACTGGGCGGCGCGCAAGGCCCTGACCGGACTCGAGGACCGACTGGCCCACGGCCTCGGTCCGCTGACGCACGCCGACAACTACAGGAAACCCGCTAGTTCCGTGCACCAACAGGACCGAGAGAACGGGGAGTCAGCCGTGTTCGGCAATCGAGCGAACGAGCAGGGTGCACTGGTCGCCAGGATCCTCGCCGGCCAGGCCGGCCCCGATGTCGTGGCGGCAGTCCAGACCAACTTCCAGCAGTGGCTGCGCGACCAGTGGGGCGGTGACCAGAACCTCGCTCTGGCCTTCTGCGTGAACGCGCTCGCCGAAGCCTGCGGCGGGATCCGGGGTGAGTGGGGCACACTGAGCCAGAAGGACCAGTCGGGGCTGGTCTGGTTCTTCAGCCTGTTGTGCCTGCCCACCAGGGACAGCGTCGAGAGCGACGCGACCGCCTTCCGCAAGCAGGTCCGGGACGGGGGCCAGCGTCTGGAGAACATCGCCCACACCGCGAATATGCTGCGCGGCCGGCCCTGACGTGTCACTGATGTCTCATCGAGGCGCCGGTCGGCTGTCCGTCTCGGCGCCGTCGTCGACGGTGAGTCGGGCGTCGGCAGCCAGGGAGCGAATGCCCGGTATGGGGGAGGGGAGCAGCCAGAGCAGTGACAGGGATCCTCCGGCGGCGGCGGTGATCAGGGTTGCCCTGAGTCCCATGCAGGTGGCCAGCGCGCCTCCGGCGACGGCGCCGATGGGGCGGACGCCGTAGTTGACGGTGCTGAAGGCGCCGGCCACGCGACTGCGCATGCCGTCCGGAATCACGGCGGTCTGCAGGGAGTTGAGGTTGACGTCGAACAGCATCACACCGAGTCCGGCGAAGAACTCCGTGGCGCCCAGGGCCCCCGCGCGGGCCCAAGTCGGGCCGTTCGCCGTGGCGGCGATGGCGGTGGAGGCCGGGAACAGGACTGCGCCGACCGCGATACTTCGTCCCACGCCCATCCATTGCGAGATCCTCGGGGCCGTCACCGCGCCCAGAAGTGCGCCGGACGCCCCGACGCCGAGCGCCAGCCCGATGGTCCCCGCGGACAGGGCGAGGACCCGGTCGGCGAACAGCACGATCAGACCGGTGCCCGCGACGAACGTGAAGAAGTTGACGGTCGTCGCGCAGCCGAGGCTCGCCCGCAGGACCGGGTGACGAACCACGAAGGCCAGCCCCTCTCGAGAACGGCGCAGGAGTGAGGACTGGTCCGCCTTTCCGGGAGCGATGACTGGTTCGTCGACCCGGATCGGTCCGAGCAGGGCGGCGGAGGCCAGGAAGGACAGTGCGTCGGCGATCACGGCGACGGGCGCGGACAGGGCCTGGACGAGTGCACCGCCGATGGCGGGGCCCGCGATGTAGGAGGCGGACCGACTGGCGCTGAGCTTGCTGTTCGCATCGATGTAGGACGAGCGCGGCACGAGGTGGGCGAAGAAAGGCGGATAGGCGGTGTTGAACAGCACCGCCGCGGCACCGGTCAGCAGTGCCACCGCGTACAACTGGCCGAGCGTCACGGCGTCTGCGAGGTATGCGGCGGGCAGGGTGAGCAGCACGCACGCCCGCGCCAGATCGGCGCCAATCATCAGGCGGCGCTTTTGGGCCTGGTGGTCGACCCAGGCGCCCAGCACGACGGCGAGGAGATTCGGGGCCCAGACGAGGGCGGTCAGCCACGCGACCTGGTTGGCCGAGGCGTGCAGTGCCGTGACGGCGATCAGGGGCAGCGCGAGTTCGGAGACGCGGTCTCCGAACTGCGACACCGACTGCCCGGTCCAGAAGCGGACGAACCGCCGGTCTCGCCACAGTGATGTCGGCAGGGAGTTCATGCGCTGTCGCCCGGCTGCTCGCCGTCGGCGCCCTCCGGGAGCATGTAGCGCAGCAGACGGACGCCACGGGCACCGCTCGGCCGCTGTGCCGGATCGCGTGTCACGTAGGGGGCGAGGACGCCTTCGATCGCGTCCTCGATCACCGCGAGTTCCTCGGCGGACACCACGACGCGGGTGTTGGCCAGACCCGCCAACCTGAGCCATACCGGCTCGAGTCGAGGTTCGGTCTCCGTCATCCACCGGTGCGGCAGGTCGGCGGAGCGCACGAACATCTCCTGGGACAGTACCCGTGCTGCGGACCGGCCCTCCTCGTCCTCCGGCACCTCGAACCGGAACCCCCGTGCCGCGGCCTGCCACCTGCGTTCCCTGCGATCGGTGCCGGGCTCGGCGTCGTGGACCAGTCCGAAGCCCGCCAGGTGGCGCAGATGCCAGCTGGTCACGGACGGGGTGGCCCCGACATCGGGTGACAGCTGCGTCGCCGTCGCAGGCCCGTGCCGCTGCAGGTGTTCGAGGATCGCAAGCCGGACGGGATGCGCCAGCGCCCGCATGGCCTTCGGATCGGTGATCGCAATATCGCCCAGACGATTATCAAGCCCCATGGTCTGAGAGTGTTCTCTCACAATGCCTGAGAGTCAACTCTCATACCTGGCCGGACTGTTGCGATGTCGGCGCTGTCAGGAGAGGTCTGGGCACTCCGCGGCAGAGCCCTGCGGGACGGGCTGCCATGCGCCGTGGTTCTCACGCATGCTCAGTCGGTCCGCTTCCTGCGCGCTCTCGATCAGCTGGGCTGTGGTCAAGGGGACGGCCGCCGTGAAGACCCGCCCCAGGTGGTGACAGCGCAGGATCGGGCGGAGTTCCTCCGAGTACGGCTCATCGGCGACTGCGAAGAGATCGGGCAGGGTCCAGCCCAGCGGACCCGCTGAGGCACATGGCTGGTGCCGACGGTGCGGACTCGGGTCCCAGCGCCGCGCCATCTTGTACAGCGTACTGAGGGACAGTTCCGTGAAGGGCAGTTCACGGATTCCGAAGCCGCGGTTGCGGATCAGCTCGCCGAGCACGGTGGCGAACCTCGTCTCGGCGGGACGAAGGCCTGGCCACGGCGGCTGCACGAAGGGCTGTGGAGCGGCGGCGCGGGGCAGCGAGCGGACGAATGCCTCCAGCGCGGCGAGCTGCGAGTGGTCGCAGAAACTGACGCGGTAGGCGAACTGCCTCAGGACTTTTGCGTCGCGCTCGGGGGCCCCTATCTCTTTGGTCAAGCTGTTGGGGTGCCCCGGTGGAGGCGGAGCGTGCGTCAGCCATCCGCCGCTGTGTCGATGCCTGCGTATTCGTAG
>NZ_JBSFIA010000046.1:0-78101 GCF_053597355.1 Streptomyces sp. NPDC001443 | reverse complement strand
CGGGTGAGCGCGGGCGGGCCCGCCCGCGCTCACCCGCCCGCTCTCACCGTCAGTCCTGCCGCACGTCGTCCCAGGAGAAGCCGCGCAGCACCGTGAGGTTGCCCAGCGCCAGTGCCGCCGGTCCCTCCGCCGAGGCCGGTGCCGCGTTCCCCGCCGCCCAGACCTCGACCGCCACGCGGACCGCGGCGCTCGCGGTGGCCGCGGCGAAGCGCAGCCTCGGGGACGCGGCGAGTCGGATGGCAACGATGTCGTCGCCCTGGGCCAGCCGTCGCGCCAGGATCTCGGTCAGCTCGCCCTCCGCGTCGTGGCAGACCTCCGCCCACACCTTCCGCAGCGCCGGAGCGGCCTCGGCCAGCCGGATCAGGGTCCGGGCCCACTCCCAGGAGACCGCCGGCACCCCGGCCCCGGGGGTCAGCGTTCCGCGCACCGCGTGTTCGAGGGCCTGCGGCAGCGACAGCCCGGCCGGGGCCTCGCGCACCGCTTCCGCCCAGTGCCGTGCGCCGGCCGCGTACAGCGGGGCGACGGCCTCCTCCTTGGTGGCGAAGTAGCGGTAGAAGGTACGCGGGGCGATCCCGGCGGCCTGGGCGATGTCCTCGGCGCGGGTGGCGCGCAGTCCGCGTGTCGCGAAGAGACGTGCCGCCGCCCGGGCGATCTCCATCCGCGTCGCCGCCTTGCGCCGCTCGGTCAGCGAGGGAACGGCGGCCGCGGGAACGCCGGCGGGACCGGCGGCCGCGAAGGCCACAGAAGAAGCGGCGGAAGAGGCGACAAAAGCGGAACGAGCGGAGGGGGAGGAACAGGAGGAGCCGGGAAGAGCTGGTGCGGGGGTGGTACTCACGCTCGGCAGGCTATGCCCATGTGGCACAATCTGCCATTCGGCGGGCCACCCCGGAGTTCAGGTACGGGGTGCCCCGCCCTTCAGGCGTGCACATATCCGGAAGCTTCTTGCCGGAGGGGGCGAGCCGGGCCCCGGCACCCGGGGGGATGGGCGCCGAAGCCCGACTCTGGGAAAGTCCCGGCGCCGGGGGGGGATTGCGTCGGGACCTGGCTCATCGGTGCGAGGGCGGGCGTCCCCGGCCACCCCGCAGGGCCCGGACTCCCGTGCCCGGGAGTCTTGTTCCCGGGCCCCGCGGGTTGAAGCGGCGATACATCGCCATGTTTGCGCGGACTTTCGCCACCCGGCGTACGACCCCAGCGCATGGCCCTGGGCGCACCCATCAGGTACACGCCCCGGCCGTACGCCGGGCGGTGCGTACGCCGACAGGCGAAGGCCCGCACCGCGTCGTGCGCCGGCCTCACGCCGTCGGCGTCACGCCGCCGCGTCGAACCCGGTGTCGCGCGCCAGCTTCTTCAGTTCGAGGAGCGCGTGCTTCTCGATCTGGCGGATGCGTTCACGCGTCAGACCGTGCTCCTTGCCGACCTCGGTGAGCGTGCGCTCACGGCCGTCCTCGATGCCGTAACGCATCTTGATGATGGAGGCCGTGCGCTGGTCGAGGCGGCCGATCAGGCCGTCCAGTTCCTCGCTGCGCAGCAGGGTGAGGACGGACTGTTCCGGCGACACCGCCGAGGTGTCCTCCAGGAGGTCGCCGAACTGGGTGTCGCCGTCGTCGTCCACCGACATGTTCAGCGAGACCGGGTCACGGGCCCAGTCGAGCACGTCGATGACACGCTCCGGCGTCGAGCCGAGTTCGGCGGCGATCTCCGCGGGCTCCGGCTCACGGCCGTTCTCGCGGTTGAACTCGCGCTGCACACGCCGGATCCGGCCCAGCTCCTCCACCAGGTGGACGGGGAGACGGATGGTGCGCGACTGGTCCGCTATCGAGCGCGTGATCGCCTGCCGGATCCACCAGGTCGCGTACGTCGAGAACTTGAAGCCCTTGCGGTAGTCGAACTTCTCGACCGCGCGCACCAGACCGGCGTTGCCTTCCTGGATCAGGTCGAGCAGGGGCAGACCGCTGCGCGGGTAGCGGCGGGCCACGGCGACGACCAGGCGGAGGTTGGAACGGATGAAGACGTCCTTGGCCCGTTCCCCGGCGGCGTCCAGCGCCTCCAGTTCCTCGCGGGTGGCGTCCGTGCCGGACTCCGCCTCACCGTCGAGGACCTGCCGCGCGAACACACCCGCTTCGATGGTCTGGGACAGGTCGACTTCCTTGGCTGCGTCGAGCAGCGGTGTACGCGCGATCTCGTCGAGATACATGCCGACCAGGTCGCGGTCGGCGATCTCGCCGCCATGGGTGCGAACACTGCTTGCCGCGTCGGCCGTCTCGCCGGTGGCGGACTTACGACGGGCGACGGCACGGGTTGCCATGCGTGCTCCCTTGCGATGGTGGGTGCGGGTGGGCCTGCGAACGCCTGACACCGCGCCCGGGACTCTCGCGGCTTTCTCCGGACTCTGCTCGGGTGCCCTGCATCCGATGGAAACAACGACTGGAATCAGGACAGAATTCCCAACCCGTCACCCTATTTTTCTGATCATGCAGTACCCTGTGCCGCCACGGAGGGGGACCGATGCCGTCGGAACGTACAGAAGTCCAGGTCAGGCCGGGGATCGAGAGTGATCTCGAAGCCCTCACGGCCCTCTACAACCACTACGTACGCGAGACACCCATCACCTTCGACACGGCTGTCTTCACTCCGGAGGAGCGCCGCCCTTGGCTGCTCTCCCACCCTGAAGACGGTCCGCACCGCCTGATGGTTGCCACGTCGGGGGCACCGAAAGGGATCTCACAGGAGATTCTGGGTTACGCCACATCCAGCCCCTACCGCGCGAAGGCCGCCTACTCCACCTCCGTCGAGGTCACGGTCTACGTCGCCCCGGGGGCCGGCGGCCGCGGCGTCGGCACGCTCCTGTACGAGGCGCTCTTCGAGGCGCTGGCCGGCGAGGACCTGCACCGCGCCTACGCGGGCATCGCCCAGCCCAACGAAGCGTCCGTGCGGCTGCACGGACGCTTCGGGTTCCGGCACGTGGGCACCTACCGGGAGGTGGGCCGCAAGTTCGGCCGCTACTGGGACGTGGCCTGGTACGAGAAGGACCTCTGACCGAGCCGCACGGAGGCCCGGCCGGACCGCATCCGTCGTACGCGTCGGCCGTGCCGCCCCCGTCGCACGGATTCAGCCGAACTGCACCGACCGCTTGGCCATGCCCAGCCAGAACCCGTCGATCACGGACCGCTGGTCGTCCAGTTCGCCGGCCACCTCCGCCGCGCCCATGGTCACGAACAGCGGGGCGAAGTGCTCGGTGCGCGGGTGGGCGTAGCGGCCCGCCGGGGCCTTGTGGAGGAAGTCCAGCAGGGCGTCCCAGTCACGCGCCTCCAGCGCCCGCCGGCCCCATTCGTCGAACTCGGACGACCAGGTGGGCACCCCCGGGCCGGTGTGCCGCAGCGCCGCGAGGTTGTGGGTGAAGAAGCCGGAGCCGACGATCAGCACGCCCTCGTCGCGCAGCGGGGCGAGCCTGCGGCCGATCTCCATCAGCCGTACCGGGTCGAGGGTCGGCAGGGAGACCTGGAGGACCGGGATGTCGGCGTCCGGGAACATCTCCGCCAGCGGGACGTAGGCGCCGTGGTCGAGGCCCCGGTCCGGGATGTCCTGCACGGGGGTGCCCGGGGCGCGCAGCAGCTTGCGGACCGACTCGGCGAGCCCGGGGGCGCCGGGGGCCTCGTACGTCACCTGGTAGTAGTGCTCCGGGAAGCCCCAGAAGTCGTAGACGAGCGGCACGGTCCGGGTGGCGCCGAGGGCGAGCGGGGCCTCCTCCCAGTGGGCGGAGACCATGAGGATCGCCCTGGGCCGCGGCAGGTCGGCGGACCAGGCGGCGAGCTGACCGGGCCAGACCGGGTCGTCCGCGAGCGGCGGGGCGCCGTGGCTGAGGTAGAGGGCGGGCATGCGCTCCTGGGCGGCGGACATGGCGGGGGGCTCCCTCCGGTGGACCGGATGTCGTCGGACCTGGTCGGCGGCGCGCAGTCGGTGCTCGAACTCCGCGACCAGTGCTTGAACTCTAAAGCTAACTGTCGTCCAGGCTAACCCCGCTTTGTTTAAACTTCAAGGACAACCCTCGTACAGTGGAGTACATGAACACGGCATCCGCGGCGCCCCCCGCCTCCCCCGCACCCGCCGACGAGCCCCAGTGGCTGACCCCGCAGGAGCAGCGCGTCTGGCGCTCCTATCTGCACGCCACCACGCTGCTGGAGGATCACCTCGACCGCCAGCTCCAGCGCGACGCGGGCATGCCGCACATCTACTACGGCCTCGTCGTCACGCTCGCCGAGGCGCCGGAGCGCCAGCTGCGGATGACCGAGCTGGCAAAGAAGGCGAAGATCACCCGCTCCCGCCTCTCCCACGCGATCGCCCGCCTGGAGAAGAGCGACTGGGTCCGGCGCGAGGACTGCCCCTCCGACAAGCGGGGCCAGTTCGCGGTGCTCACGGACGCGGGCCTCGAGGTGCTGCGGCGCACCGCGCCGGGCCATGTGACGGCCGTACGGCAGGCGCTGTTCGACCGGCTGAGCCCGGAACAGCAGAAGTCCCTCGGCGAGATCATGCAGATCGTCGCCGAGGGACTCCAGCCGAACGAAGCAGGCGCGGACCTGCCCTGGCAGCGCTGAGCGACCGGTCACGGCGGCCCGCTCACGGCCGGGGCGGGCCCACGGGCGTGCGGACGAGACGTCCCCTTCCTCGTCCGCACGCGGGGCCCGAAGAGATACGACCGGGCGGGCGCCGTCAGTGGGCGATCACCGGAACCGGCACCTCGTCCTCGGCGTCCTCGGCACCCTCACCACTGCCGCGCACCACGGTCGAACCCGGACGGCCCGCGTTGACCAGGGTGAAGGCGATGGAGGCGGAGACCACCAGGATGCCGACGGCGAACCAGATGGCGCTGGTGTAGCCGTGCACCATGCCCTCCAGCTGGACCAGCTGCTGCTGCGGCTTGGACCCGGCGGAGGCGATGTGGTCCTTGACGTAGGACGTGGTGGCCGAGGCGGCGATCGTGTTCAGCAGGGCCGTACCGATCGCGCCGCCCACCTGCTGCGAGGTGTTGACCATCGCGGAGGCGACACCGGCGTCACGCGCCTGGACGCCCTGGGTGGCCAGGGACATGGCCGGCATGAACGCCGTACCCATGCCGAGACCGAGCAGCAGCTGGGCCGGCAGCAGCAGACCCGCGTACGAGGAGCCGATCTCCATCTGGGTCAGCAGCAGCATGCCGAGCGCGGCGGTCAGGAAGCCGGGGCCCATGAGCAGCCGCGGCGGGACGCGGGTCATCAGGCGGGCGCCGATCTGGGTGGAGCCCGTGATCATGCCCACGATCATCGGCAGGAACGCGAAGCCGGTCTTGACCGGCGAGAAGCCCTTCACGACCTGGAGGTAGTAGGTCAGGAAGAGGAACAGGCCGAACATCGCGATGACCGCGAGGCCGAGCGAGAGGTAGACGCCACCGCGGTTGCGGTCGGTGATCACGCGCAGGGGCAGCAGCGGGGCCTTGACCTTGGACTCGACGAACACGAAGGACGCGAGCAGCAGCGCCGCGGCGACGAACAGACCGATCGTCACGGAGTCGCTCC
Source organism: Streptomyces sp. NPDC001443 (assembly GCF_053597355.1). Taxonomy (NCBI): domain Bacteria; kingdom Bacillati; phylum Actinomycetota; class Actinomycetes; order Kitasatosporales; family Streptomycetaceae; genus Streptomyces; species Streptomyces sp. NPDC001443. The sequence goes on along the minus strand of NZ_JBSFIA010000046.1, from coordinate 72,552 downwards.
AGCCGTCGGACTCGGCGCGGGTGAAGCCGTAGACGAGGGAGACCAGGCCCAGGGTGGACAGCAGGACACCCGGGATGTCGAGCGGCGAGCGGTTGCGGCCGCCGGCCGGCTCACGGATGACGAAGTACGCGCCCGCGGCGGCGACGACGGCGAACGGGATGTTCACGAAGAACGTCCAGCGCCAGTCCAGGTACTCGGTGAGGAAGCCGCCCAGGATCAGACCGACGGCGCCGCCGCCACCGGCGATGGCACCGTAGATGCCGAACGCCTTGGCGCGCTCCTTGGCGTCGACGAACATCACCGCGAGCAGGGAGAGCGCGGCGGGCGCGAGCAGCGCGCCGAAGGCACCCTGCAGGGCGCGGGCGCCGAGCAGCATGCCCTCGCTCTGCGCGGCACCGCCGAGGGCCGACGCGGCGGCGAAGCCGATCAGGCCGGTGACGAAGGTGCGCTTGCGGCCCCAGATGTCGGCGATCCGGCCGCCGAAGAGCAGCAGACCACCGAAGGCGAGCGCGTAGGCGGTGATGACCCACTGGCGGTTGCCGTCGGAGATGCCCAGGTCCTGCTGGGCGGAGGGCAGCGCGATGTTCACGATGGTCGCGTCGAGGACGACCATCAGCTGGGCGAGCGCGATGAAGACGAGCGCTTTCCAGCGGTTGGAATGTGCGTCGGTCACGTCGGTGACGCGCCGGGCTGTTTCAGACATGGGGGTACCCACTTCGGGACTTCGATACGAAAAAAGGCAAAGGAAAGGGACGAGTTGACGCTCTGACGATCTGACGAGCCGTCTGCCCCGCTGTTCGAGACGGGTTTCGGACGGACTTCAGATCAACGGTCCACGGACCGGTGAGGTACGCGAGGTGTCGATACGGCTGTGGCTGTGGCTGTGCGTGTCGGTGTCGCTGTCGATACGGCTCAGGCTCGGCGCAGGTCCTCCATGGTCACGGCGGTGCCCGGCAGGACGGAGCGGGCCGGGGCCCGCAGACCGTCCAGGAACATCTGCAGATGGCGGTGGACGAAGCGGTCGACGCTGAGGCATCCCGTCCCGGCCGGCGGCCGGCTGAGCTGGGCCACGGCGACCATCAGGTCGCCGACGCCCACGTCCGTACGGAGCTGCCCGGCCGCCCTGGCCCGGTCCATGACCTTCTCGATGACCCCTTCGGCACGCTCGCGCGCGGCCTCCAGGTCGGGGTGGTGCTCGTCGAACGTGCTGGAGACCATCGGGCACAGCGCGCCGATCCGCTCGTCGGCGGCGGCGTGCACGAAGCGCTCCAGCGCCGCGAACGCGTCGCCGGTCTCGGCGAGCGCGACCTCACCGGCCCGCACCGTACGGTCCATCACCGAGCAGACGACCTCGCGGACGAGGGCGTCCCGATCGGGGAAGTTCCGGTACAGCGTGGCATTGCCGAGCCCGGCACGGCGGGCGATGTCGTCGAGCGGCACATCCGGCCCGAACTCCACGAACATCTCCCTGGCGGCCGTGACGATCCGCTCCCGGTTGCGCAGCGCGTCGGCGCGGGGCCGGGTGTGCCTGCGCTGCACGGGGGTCACGGACGCGGTCTGCACGGCATGCTCCATCGGTCGAAGGTGACTGCGATCCGGGGACGGTCTCCCCGTTTCGCGCGAACACAGGTCTAAACGGGGAAACGATCCCCGGATATTTCCCGTCTCCGAAGAGTTTTCATGTGACCTGAGCCACACACCCTCCGGCCATGCCTCGCCCGCGCCCGATGTGACCGCCGTCACGCGCCATGGGCCCGCCTACCGGTGAGAAACCCACGATCGGCCCCTCCAGCGCGCGCGTGTCGGGCCACCGAACCAGGGTGAATCGCAAGGGTGCAGCCTGGTTCCGGCGGCTGCCTGGAGCGAAGGGCACACGCATGCAGCCGCAGCCGCCCCGCCGTCGGATACGCCCGTACCGTGTGGCTGCCCTGGCATCCGTGACCGCCCTGACCTTCGCGCTCAGCACCTCGGCGGGCACCGGCCACCTCGCTCCCTCCACGTCGGCCGGGGCGGGCCCGATATCCCTGAGCCGGGTTCCCGCCGCCCTCGGTCCGTGCATGATCAGCGGGGACCAGTCCATCCAGATGTCCGAGGGCGTCCCGACCATCAGCGGCTACTCCCGCTCCACCGGCACCGTCCACGCCCTGACCCTGATGGTCGACTTCTCCGACGCGCCGGGCCGGGGCAGCGCGATGGACCGCTTCCACGAGTTCTTCCCGCAGACCCAGAAGTGGTTCCGCACCAGTTCCTACGGCCGCCTCGACTACCGCCCCGAGACACCGATCACCCACTGGCTGCGCATGCCCAAGCCGTTCAAGGCGTACGGGATAGAGCGCGGCGCGCCCTTCGACCCCGGGTACCGCGACCTGATCCAGGACATCGTGGCCGGCGCCGACCCGAGCGTCGACTTCCGCTCGTACGACCTGCTGAACGTGCTGGTGACCCCCAACGCAGGCCCCTCCGCCCTGGACACCGTCCTGTCGGTGACCTTCGCCGGCAACAAGGACGCGCCGGTCGCGGACGGCGTCCCGGTCGCCAACGCCTCCTTCGTCTACTCCCGCCAGGACGACGGCTCCGGCTCCTACGACCGCACCGGCTACCGCGTCCTGCCGCACGAGAACGGCCACGTCTTCGGCCTGCCCGACCTCTACACCCAGGAGGGCGGGGGCGCGGTCGGCCACTGGGACATCATGAGCGAGGACTGGGGGGCCGACAACGACCTGCTCGGCTGGCACAAGTGGAAGCTGGGCTGGCTCGACGCCTCACAGGTCAGCTGCGCGGCGCACCACGGCACCACCGAGTACGAGCTGACCCCGCTGGCACGCGCCGGCGGCCCGAAGCTCGTCTTCGTCCCCCTCGGCCGGCGCAGCGGCTACGCCGTCGAACTGCGTACCCGCGGGGGCAACGACGAGGCGGTCTGCCGACCGGGCGTACTGATCTACAAGATCGACGCGTCGGTCGACACCGGCATGGGGCCGGTCACGGTGTACGACTCCCGGCCCGACTCCGGCGGCTGCACCCGCAGCCCGAACGTCCAGGCCGAACTCTCCGACGCCCCCTTCGTCCCCGGCGAGGAGTTCAAGGACCCCAAGCACGGCATCCGGATCGCGATCGCGTCGGCCGACCTGTCGGGGAACTACCGGATACGGGTGACACGGCAGTAGGACCGTTCCCGAAGCCCCCGGCGGCCCGGCAGGGGTCCCGGCGCCACCCGCCACCACCGGACCAGGACCGGGACTACGGTGGGCCTGCCGCGAACGCCGTACCGGAGAACCGATGCCCGCGAACCCCAGGACCGAGGCCCACGGGGCCACCGGCGCCGACGCCACCCCCAGCGGGGGCGCCGACCCGGCCGCCACCGCCGTACCCGCCGAGGCCGTGACCCCGTTGCTGCGGGGCGTCGCGGTGCTGAGGCGGCTGACGGAGGCGGGCGGGACGCTCAGCCCGAGCGACCTGGAACGCGCCACCGGCCTCGCCCGCTCCACGGTCGACCGGATCACCGCCACTCTGGCCCGCACGGGGTACGTACGCCTCGACGGCCGCGACGTGGTCCTCGCCCCCCGTGTGATGGAACTGGGCAACGCCTACCTGGCGGCGCTGCGGCTGCCCGCCCTGCTCGACGCCCGCGCCGACCGGCTGGCCGACGAGCTGGACGAGTCCGTCTCCCTCGCGGTGGCCGACCACGACGGCATCCGCTTCATCCACCAGGCCACCCGCCGCCGCGCGATGTCCCTGAGCTTCCGCATCGGCGACCTGCTCCCGGCCGAACGCACCGCGCCGGGCGCGCTGTTCGCCACGGAGTGGGACGCGGCGGACGTCCGGCGCCGGCACGAACGCCGGGCGGCGGACCCGCAGGACCGCGCCTTCCCGACCGTACCGCCGCGCTCCCCCGACGCCCCGGACGACTTCGGACAGCGCACCGAACGGGCTCGCGCGGACGGCTGGGCCCTGGACGACCAGCTGATCGAACCGGGCCTGGTGGCGGTCTCCGTCCCGGTACGCGACCCGCACACCGGAAGGATCGCCTGCGCGGCGAGCGTGGTCAGCCACACCAGCCGGCACACGGCGACGGATCTGCGCGACAAACTCCTGCCCCGGCTGCGCACGGCGGTGGCGGCGATGGAGGACGACCTGCGCACCGCGCCGGCGCCGACACCCGGACCGGCCCCGGCGGGCCTGGCGACCTGGACGGGCGCGTCGAAACAGGAACTGGGCCGGGACTTCGTCGAGTCGCTGGCCCGTGGCCTGACCGTGCTGACCGCCTTCGGCGAGGGCCGCGCCCGCCTGACGCTGACGGAGGTGGCGAAGGCTACGGGCCTGGCGCGGGCCACGGCCCGGCGGGCGCTGATCACCTACGAACACCTCGGCCTGGTGACGGCGTCCGACGACCGCACGTTCGCCCTCACCCCCCGGGTCCTGTCGCTCGGCTTCCCGCCCCTGTCGCGTACGTCGCTCCCCCGCATCGCCCGGCCGCACATGGCCGAACTGGCCCACCGCGTCCACGAGTCGACGTCACTCGCGGTGCTGACCGCCACCGGCACGGAGATCCAGTACACGGCCCGGGTGGCCACCAGCCACGTCATGAGCGTGGACATCACGGTGGGGACGCGACTGCCCGCGTACGCGACCTCGATGGGCCGCGTCCTGCTGGCGGACGTGCCGGAGCCGGAGCGCGCCCCGGACACCCTGCGCCCCCTCACCCCCCGGACGATCACCGACCCGGCGCTCCTCGCCCGCACCCTGGCCACGACCCGCGCGCGGGGCTACGCCCTGGTCGACGAGGAACTGGAGGAGGGACTGCGCTCGCTCGCGGTCCCGGTCCGCGACCGGACGGGCCGGGTCGTCGCCGCCCTCAACACGGCGACACACGTGGCCCGCCGCACGGTCGACGAGTGTCTGAACGGCCTCCTCCCCGAACTGACCGCCACGGCCCACCGCATCGAGGCCGACCTCCACGTGGCGGGCCGCTTCACCCGCGTCCCCGTGGCCTGACCGTTCCCGGCACCGGAAAGCCGCGCGTGCCTGTGGCCGGTCACTTCCCCAGGAAGGCGAGGAGCGCGGAGTTGACCTCTTCCGCGTGGGTCCACAGCAGCCCGTGCGGGGCGCCCTCGATCTCCACGTAGTCGGCGGACGGCAGCGCCTTGCGGAAGGGGCGCGCGGTCCCCTCGACGGGGAGGATCCGGTCGCCCGTGCCGTGCAGGATCAGGGCCGGTACGTCGATGGCCGGGATGTCGGCCCGGAAGTCGGTGTACCAGGTCGACGGCGCGGCGGCCGCGGCGAAGAAGCCACCACCCGCCGCGACGTTCCAGTGGTACGACCTCCCGGCGAGGCACCGCCGGCGGTCGCCGCGCTGCTGCAGCACATCACCTGACGGCAACTCGCCGCGTTGACGTACGACCCGCACCGACACCGTCGCGACTCCCGAGGTCGTCACACGAGCACTCGACACGATCTCCTCCCGACGACCCCGGCAAGCCGCCCCACCCCGTTCACCCCACCACCCCGCGCCGGATCCCTCGGCAAGACACAACCCCGCACGTCGAGCACGCCACCCGCTACACTGGCGGCGGCGAGCAGGCCCTCACCGGTCGATCACCAACCTGTCCAAAACATGCCAAGAGCGGGCCACATGCGCGGCCTCGTTCTGGACACGTCTACCGACAGTTCCCCGCCTTCGTAGCTCAGGGGATAGAGCACCGCTCTCCTAAAGCGGGTGTCGCAGGTTCGAATCCTGCCGGGGGCACAGTGCCTGAACAGGCGCGATGTATTGGAAAGGCCCCGGACCGATCATGGTCCGGGGCCTTTGACATCCACTTCTGGCACGAGGTGGAGCCGGACGTACGCCTCGTACTTTTCGTCAGGCAGCCTCCTCGATCCGGCCGAGCAGGACGTTGCATCGACAAGACGGCCGCAGGTCACGGCCGCGCGGGGATCAGTTGTGGCTGACGTGGTGGCAGAACAATCTGGTTGAGCGTCGACGGGTGGGCCCGGTGAGGTTACGTCCGGCGGACAACGCCGCACCGGGCTCCCACACCTGGGTCACCAGTAAAGGCCCAGGTCACAGACCCAAGCCTTCCTGTTCATCGAGAGCGTCGGCCGCTGGACCCAACTCCACGGCCGCTGGCGGTAAGCGTCTCAGGCGACGGTGTATTCGGCGTCCCCGAAGTCCGCGACCACGCGCAGCCGGCCACCGAGCGCTTCCACGTAGGCCCGGAGGGTCGCGACCTCCGCGCGATCCAGCTCACCGTGCTCGATCGCGGAGACCCGAGGTGCCGAGACCCCCATCGACGCGGCTACTTGGCGCTGAGTCAGCGCCTGTTCACGCCTGACCTCCGCGAGCTTGTGAGCACGCACTTCAGCGGTCAGCCGGTCCATTGCCGCTTGCTTCTCCTGGGCCGACCGCACCGGAAGCCCAGCGGCCGCACGCCGCTCGCGCGCCTTGCGCTTGGTCTCCTCCCAGCTCACGGCACTCATTCGTACTCCCTGGTTTCAAGATCGGCCAGATGCGTCCGGTACCGCTCCTCAGCGAGCGGAATGTTGATGTCGTACCAGCTCTGCCAGTTTCCGGCCTTGTCGCCGGCCACCAGCAGTACCGCCCGGCGCACCGGATCGAAGGCGAAGAGGATGCGGATCTCGCTGCTCCCGGACGATCCCGGCCGCAGCTCCTTCAGGTGATGATTCTCGGCACCCTTGATCCGGTCGACCAGTGGACGGCCGAGCGTCGGCCCCGTGGCCGCCAGCATGTCGATGGCGTCTTCTACCTGTTCAGCGCTGTCCCAGTCCTCTTCGGCCAGCGCCTCGAACCACGCCGCCACCTCCCCGACAAGGACCACTTCCCATTGAGCCACAGCCGCCATGTTAATGCAAGCGTTAACTTCGCCGCGGCGATCCGAGGAGACCGGAGCGCACCACGAGCCCACCGGATCGAGCAGGAAACCACGATGGAAGCGACCGCTCCCGACGAAGCCTCGCCACGGTCTTTCGCCTGGGCCAGAGATCGAGCCGCCCCCGGATGATCACAGCTTCCCAAGCTGACGCCGCCGACGAAGCCAGCGCGGGCAAGCGGCCTCGCCCTCGCCGTATGCGGGTGCCTACGATCACGCGGTGAGCTACGACATCTACTTCTTGAACCGACGCGACGGGCAGTCCTGGGACGAGGTCCTGGAAGCCATGGAGGACACGGCCGAGGACAGCGAGCCGATACCCGCCCCTCTCCTTGAGGCTTGGGACCGAATCGTGCCGCAGGCCCGGAGGCTGCTGGGCCCAGCGGAAATCACGGAGTACGAGCAGGAGTCGCGGGACCTGAGCCACTCGGGCACAGGCATCGGCCTGTCCGTCTTCGGTGACGAGGTGAGCATCACCGTGCCCTACTGGCACGCGGGGGACGAGGCCGCGGTCGTGCTCGGCCTGGTCTCCGCCCTCGCCGCCGTCGTCGAGAAGGAGACCGGGCTCACCGCCTACGACCCTCAGACGGAACGTCCACTGGTGGAAGCGCCGATGGAGGACTCGATCAGACTGATGTCGCGAATCACCGACGATCTGCACAGCCGCTACGGCGGTTGAGCACCGGGCGGCCGAGCCTGCCAGGTTCCGGGCTGATTGCTCGCTGCGTGCCACAGTCGCGCCGGATACAAGGGTCCGAGCGGTGGGCCGCCTCAGCACCCCAGGTCCGGCCATCCATCCTTGTTGGAGTAGCTCTCGAAGCAGTACCGGGTCGGGCGGTCCCACTCCTTCCCGGTGGCGAGTTCGTACGCCTGATCCGGCACGTACAGCAGCCACTCCCCGTCGAACTCGGTGGAGGTGTACGGGGCGAACTTGTCGACGTCGAAGAAGACGTCTTCCCATACGGCTCGTCCCGCGGCGACGACGGCGCAACGGGCGTACAGGAACACGTCGGCAGACTGTGGGAAGGGCTCGCCGTTCCGGTCCGTCATGTCGGCGACCGGAAGCGTCCCGAACTTCTCTTGGTCCAAGCGGTGGAGAGCCTCGGCATGACGTTCCGCGAAGCCGATGATGTCGGGGACGGAACGGCGGCTCAGCTCCTCTGCCAGGCGTCGACAGCTCGCCTCCGTGGCTTCGCCGTTCAGGGTGGCCATCAGCGCCCAGAAGGCGGCCCATGTCATGGTCACCGGCGCAGGATGCCAGAGCGGTCTGACATCCACTGCTGACATCAACGAGGCCGGACGGCGGCATCCACCAGCACCCCCGGGCGACCGCCGGACCTGGCGACGACGGCACCAGGGGCGGGCATAGATCGAACTCCTAAAGCGGGTGTCGCAGGTTCGAATCCTGCCGGGGGCACAGGCCGAGGGGCCGGGGCCGTGCCAGCCGGTCTTCGTGCCGCGCGCGCAGCATTCAGCCACTCGAGCACGGAGAGGGCCACGTCATGACTGGGGCGGTCGGCGACTTGCGTCGTCGCTGGCTGCGGATGGCGCGGGCGAGCCAGGGGGTCGGAGTCATACGGAGCGACTCTTTGTAGGTCTCGTCTCCGGCCAACGGGACGGTCAGCCATGCCCCGGGCGGGAAGGACCGCCCCTTCACGTATGCCAGGCCACCGTAGACGGACCGCAGAAAAGCCGGGACGGAGTCGCGGGGAGCCCCCTAACTCGATGAAGGCCTCGTGTGGCAGCGAGCCGTCCGGGTCGAGAACGGTGAACGCCCCGGCCGAGGTACGGCGCGACGTCTGGTCCGCGCCGATGTCGTCGTTCACGGTCATCGCGAGGTCGTACTCCCTCGCGATCTCCCGTACAGCGGTGACGGCGGCCTCGGTAGTGGGCAGATGTGGATGGGTCACGCCCCCCACTGTCCTCCATGCCGGCAAGCAGCCTCATCCGGCGATCCGGTCAACGACCCTACGAACGAAGGGATTTGTGCCGACAGGGGGTGGGTCAGAACACGCCCTTGTAGTTCTGCCAGCCGGTGGCGAGTCTGGTGCGGCCGCCGAAGGAGCCCTTCCCGGTGCCGTTGTAACGGTAGAGAGCGCCGGAGGTGTCGCGGGCGACTATGTCGGCCCTGCCGTCGCCGGTGATGTCGCCCACGCCGACGACGACGTTGTACGAAGCCCCCCAGTCGTTGAAGACCTTCACCCGGCTCTTGAACTTGCCCGTCGCGGTGCCGTCGTAACGCCACAGCTCGTTCGACTTGTCCTGCGCCAGCAGGTCGCCGTGGCCATCGCCGTTGAGGTCGCCGACGCCCACGATCTTCTTGTAGCCCGTCCACTTGGACGCGATCTTCGTCCGCGCCGACAGCTTGCCCGCGCTCGTCGCCTTGTACAGGTAGACGTCCCCGGTGGAGGCCTGACGTGCGATCAGGTCCGCGCGGCCGTCACCGCTGACGTCCCCGGGCGAGGTGAGCACGTCGTACTGCGTCCAGCCGCTGGTGCCCAGCGAGGTGTACGCCGTCGACGGGGTCACCGCCGCTCCGCACGCGGGCCGGTAGGCGCGCAGGGCACCGGTGGCGTAACGGACGAGAACGTCGTTGCACCGGTCGCCGTTGAGGTCGCCGTACGGCACGAACACCGCGCTCGTCGGCCAGCCGGAGCCCGTCTTCTTGCCGGTCAGGGTTCCGGTGCCGATGCCGTACTGGTACGTCAGTGCGCCCGAGCCGTTGAGGGTGAGCACCTCGCCGAAGCCGTCCGCGGTGGCGAAGTCCCGTCGGACCGGGGCCGCACCGGTGACCTTGAGCGCGCCGGTCCTGGTGAGGGCCGCGCCCCGGCCGTCGGCCGGGACGGCGGTGAGCGTCCAGGTGTAGGCGCCGTCGGCGACGAGCTTGCCGGCCGCGTCCTTGCCGTTCCACGTCGGAGGGAGCACGCCCTGTGCCGCACCGCCGGACAGCGTGCGCACCGTCGTACCCGTCGCCTTGTTCTTGAGCGCGAGCGTCCAGGAGGCGACCGGCTTCGACAGCCACCACCTGGGGCTCCAGAGCGCGGCGCCGCCCTTGACGTCGACCGAGCCCGCGACGGAGGAGTCGAGCTGGGACAGTGCCGAGACGGGGACGCCGCTCGGCACCAGGTGGGTGTTCTCCTGGTCGTCCACGTACGCGATCAGGCCGGTGTACGGATCCACGTCCCAGGGCTGCCCGGCCGAGACGGTACCCACCGCGTGCGTCACGGGGGCGCCGCCACGGACGTCGATCACCTTCAGTTCGCCGTCCACGTCCATGACGACGAAACCGTCACCGAGCTTCGCGGTCTCCCAGTCGCCCTGCGTGAGCGTCAGCTTGGTTCTCGTGACGGTGTCGTAGACGCCCTGGCTCTCGTTCAGTCCCGAACCCGAGCACGTCCACAGCAGCCAGCGCCCGACCGCCTCCAGGTCCTCCAGGCCGCACTTCGAACCGAACGACACCGACTCGCCCTTGGCGCCGGTGCGGACATCGACCGGCGTCACGACGTCGCCGCCTTCCCACACCCACAGGGTGGTGCCCCACATCGCCCGGCCGTGCTGCGCCGAGGCGAGCGTCGTGCCGCCGGTGTCGAGGTCGACCACCCGTGTCTCGGACCCGGCCTTCGAGGTGTACTCGGTGGCCATCGCGGCGTACCGGCCCTTGGCGTCCCACACGCGGACGTAGTTGCTCCGGGGGTCGATCGCCGTGCCGGGCAGCGTGCCCGCCGGCTGGACGACCCGGGGGACGCGGTCGCCCTGCGTGGACCACTCGTTCCAGATCACCGTGCGGCCGTCCCCGGTGCCCTCGATGTGCGGCCCGGGGTCGGTGACGACGCCCCGGTCGGTACGGGAGCCGACGGTGAGGGTGTCGCCGCCCGTGCCGATCGTCCGGCTGTACAGGTACGTACGGCCCAGGTCGCGGTCGTGCTCCGTCACGGTGAGCCGGCCGTTGTCCAGGGTGAGCGCCTGCACGGGGTCGGCCTGCGGGTCCAGCGCGGAGGAGGCGACCTTCCGGACCACAGGGCTGCCGTCGGTGCCCGCGCGGACCAGGTTCACTCCCCAGTCGGCGGTGTCGGCCCTGCTGCCGGGCACCAGGAGACCGCCGTCGGGGGTGGGGACGGCGTAGGAGAGGCTCTGCGAGCGGGCCAGCACGGTCCTGGTCGTCGAGCCGTCGGGGGCGAGCGCGTCGACCCGCCAGACGGGCAGGGTGCCGTCCTCGGCGCCGAGAGCGGAGTCGTAGCGGGAGACCAGGATCCGGTCGCCGACCATGCCCAGCAGGTGGGTCGCGCCGTCGTTCTCCAGCGGCACGGTGCTGACGGCCTTGGTCAGGTCGTCGCGGGAGTAGACGGAGACGGTGTGGTTCCCGTCCCACGACACCAGGTGGGTGGGGGTGAGGACCACCCGCCCGCTCGTGGTGACGGTCGGGTTGTACGGCAGCACGGTCAGCGTGCCCCTGTCGGCGTCGAGCCAGCCGCTGCGGGTCCCGCTGTCGGTCCAGTACTGGACCACCATGCCGTGGGCGTCGGCCACGGGCGAGTCGCCGGTGCTCACGGAAGCGTTGGAGGAGAGGCCGTCCGGGAGGCCCGCCACCTCGCGGTCGCCCACCGTGCCGTCGTCCTGGAGGTCGAGCAGGTGCCACGTCAGCCTGTCCGACCTCCAGCCGGTCGTGACGACGGTCCGCCCGAGCGTCCCCCGGTAGACGTCGCCGTCCGGGAGCGGGATCGTCGTCTCGGTCCCCCCGGCCGCCATGCCCCGCAGCTTCACGGTCCGCGTGCCGGCGTCATAGCGGGCTACGACGTCCGAGCCGGCGCCGAACTCCGGTATGCCGTCGACCTCGGTGGCCGAAGCGTCCACCACCGTGTCCTCACCGGTGTAGGTCGTCCACACATGGCCGCGCCCTGGTTCGTAGCGCAGGAACCCCGACGGGCCCGCGCTGAACAGATGGGTCGCGGGCGTCAGGGACGTGGACGCCGGGATGACCACCTCGGTGGCCGCGTCCGCGTACGCGTCCATGACGAACGGTCCGAGACCGACGGCCAGGGTGAACGATGTGGCGGCGGCGATACCGCCACGGATGAGGGCACGTCTGCCCACTTGGTTCCTCCACGGGAGTGGAAAGCTACGGCACTTGCATGATCAAGACTCGGCAAACGGCCGCAGGGTTGTGGCCCGAGGGAAGGTCGGGCAAAGATCAATCCCACGTCGCCCCGGACTTGGACACTTCGAAGATCAGCCGGTGGCCGTCCGCCGACGCGGGCACGATCGCGCCGGAAGCGGCGTCATCGGTCACCCACCTGCGGCCGGCGCTTCAGGGTGCTGCGTCCTGGGCACCATGACGAACCCCGAGGGCCCGTACGTGAAGGTGCACTTCCGGCTCGAGATCGAGGGCGACCGGCCCCCGGCATCGGTGGAGAGCCTGTGGGCGGTCGACCAGGGGGACGGCACTGCACGGCTCGACAACATCCCCTGGTCCGTGCGAGGCATCGCCTGCGGAGATGTCGTGGCCACCGAGCCCGATGACGAAGGCGTGCGATGGGCGGGCGAGGTGGTTCGCCGGTCGGAGAACTGCACCATCCGCCTCATCACCCTCGAACGCCGGGGAGCGCCGGAGTACCTCGGCACCATGCCGGTCCATCCGACACGACCCCACAGAGCCGAACCGGTTCAAGCCCAGTGATGCAAACGTCCGGTCCTCGTCGCACGAGAGCACCACTGCCGCACCTCCAACGGCCCGCAACAGCACGGCGGTCACATCAGCCTGTGTCCCGCAGCCGGCCTCGGCGCCACGCGGCAGCGTCGAGCACCCCTCGTCGTCAGGGGGTCGTGCGGACCGAGGTCTTCACCACCTTCGCACTGCGGGGCCCTGCACGACACGCACCCCCCGGACACGCAGGTCAGCCCGGGGAGCCGTGCGAGGCGGACGGGTCGGGCAGCAGGCGGGGGCCGAGACGGTCCGGGCTCGGCCAGCGCACGTCGTGGGCCCAACGCAGCTTCTCGAACACCCAGATGAGGCGGGCCGCCGGGTCGAGCTGGCCCGGCAGCACGCCGTGGCGCGCTGCGGTGGGGTCGGCGTGATGGGAGTTGTGCCAGCTCTCGCCGAAGGACAGCAGAGCGAGCGGCCAGAAGTTGGTGGCCCTGTCCCGGCCGGCGAAGGGGCGCCTGCCCGCGACGTGGCAGATCGAGTTCACCGACCAGGTGACATGGTGCAGCAGCGCCATCCGGATCACACCGGCCCAGAAGAACCCGGTCAGCGCGCCCGTCCAGGTGCCGGTGACCGACCCGCCGACCACCGCCGGGGTCAGGAGCGAGACAGCGGCCAGCGGCCCGAAGAGCCGGCCGACGATCCGCAGATCGGGATCGGCAGCGATGTCGGGAGCGAATCTGGCGCGGTTGCTCAGTTCGCGCTTCAGCATCCACCCGATGTGCGCGTGGAAAAGCCCCTTGAGCAGCGCGCGTGTGTCGGTGCCGTAGCGCCAGGGCGAGTGCGGGTCGCCCTCGCGGTCGGCGAAGGCGTGGTGGCGCCGGTGGTTCGCCACCCACTGGACCGGTGAGCCCTCGACCCCCAGCGAACCCGCGACGGCCAGAGCGATCCGCAGGCCTCGCCGTGCCTTGAAGGAGCGGTGCGTGAAGAGACGGTGATAGCCGACCGTCAGGCCCGCCAGGGAAACAAGGTAGGAGACCGCGGCCATGCCGAGGTCCAGTGCGGACAGGCCTCGTCCCCACGCGAACGGCAGCACGGCGACCAGGGAGACCGGCGGAACGACGACGAAGATCCACATCGTCACCCCCGCCGCGGCCGTCTGGGGGGCGTCGAGCAGCGGCTTGGTCCCGGTGTCGACTTGCTGTCCGGCGGCGGTGTGTTCAGTACGGTCGGCGTCACTCGGGTTCATCGGTCCCTCACCATCGCTCAGCCTTTTCGGAGCCGGTGCCGGACCGACCCGGAGCGCGCCCATGAGCCTTCGAGCGCGTTCGGCGGTCCAGGACCCACGATCGCACCGGGGGGCATCCGCGCAGGTCGTCGTCTATGTCCAGGGCGTGAACGTTTCCGCGCCGGAGCCGCGGACGGCGCACGCGCGGAGCGGCGCCCCGCGTCCGAGGGCGTCGACCGAGCCGTGCCGGACGCGGGAGGCGATCCGGCCGGCATCGGTCGTACAGCCGCGGGCGATGCGCCGGACTCCGGTGACGTACTACTTGCTGACCGCGAAACGCATCAGGGCGTGCTCGTCGCCCTGCTTGATCTGGCCCGTCGTGTTGATCACCTCGAGCTTCCAACTGTCGCCGACGCGAACCGCCTTGGCGACGGCGCAGCCGTTGTCCCGGGTGAGCAGGCTCGGCCAGATGTCGGCGACCTGCTGAGAACTGCCCCCCGTCGCGTCGTAGACCTTGAAGCTGATGTTGCGCGCCTTCTGGAAGGAACTGCCCTTCTTGTACGCGGCGGCCACGAACACGATCGCCGTGACGTGCGGCGGGATCCGGGCGAACTCGACGGTCACCGTCTCGTCGTCACCGTCCCCGTGCCCGGTCTGGTTGTCGCCGCTGTGGACCAGCGAGCCGTTGCCCATCGGGTCGAGCGAGTCGAGTCCCGCCAGGCGCACCGGCTCCCGGCCCTGCATGGCTATGGCGATCAGGTCGAGGTCGGTGCCGCTCCTGCGGCGCAGGTTGCCCAGCACTCCGCCGCTGCTGCCGGCGGTGGGATCCCAGGAGACGCCGATGGACAGGTGGGTCACTCCGTCCAGGTCCGCCGGGCCGTCTTCCTTGGTGAGTGTGATCATTTTGTGGGTCATCCTTGTCTCAAAGGGACTACAACGCAGAGTCTGCCCGACACCCTCGCGGTTCCATTCTTGTTTCCGCGCAGGTCCAGGAAGTCCTCGCCCGGCACGGACGGCACGGCGGCGCACGGACGGCATGGCGGCGCACGGACGGCACGACGGCGCACGGACCACGGCCGACGCGACGCCGGCCGCGTCGGGCTCGTCGGGCTCCTCGGGCTCCTCGATCGGGCGCGGTGGGTTCGGACTCCGCCGGGAGCGCAGGGAGAAGGCCCCGGACCGGTCGCGGTCCGGGGCCTTCGGCGTGCGGTTCCGGCATCGGCGGGCGCCCGGCGAGCGCGGCGACCCGCCCTCACGCGGCGGTCTCGGGCTCCTCCTGCGATCCCGTCGGGCCGGTGCCCCGGCGCGGGGCGCCGTGTCGTCTCACCCGTGGTGCGGACGGCCCGGCCGGACCGGCAGCAGCGCGTTGGCGGCCACGTAGTCGCCGACGTCGGTGCCGATCCGCCTTCCGTCCTCGGCATCCCAGCGGAAGTGGACGCCCAGGTAGATGCGGCTGAACTCGCCCTCCCGGGCGACCTGGCTGAAGCTCCTCATCAGGCGGAACGCCTGGAGCGTGTGCGGGTCCTCGGAGTGCGCGATGAACGAGACGTCGTCACGGCCGAAGAAGTGCTGCATCGCGGTCGCCCACGCACCCGTGAAGTTGGCGTGCCCGGAGGTCCAGGCGGAGAAGCACGGAGTGAACGGCCGTCCTGCGCGGTCCGCGCTGAGCGGCTCCCAGTTCGCGTTCACGCCGCCCGTCGCCCGGATCGCGGACACCGGGCGCCACAGCCTGATCGGGCTGTCGAACTTGCTGTCCCAGGCCGCGATCCCGGCATCGGCCAGCGACAGTGCCGACTGCGCGAACAGGCGGGTGGTGTCGTACGTGTCGAGCCGGAACTTCTTGGCGACGATCCCGGTCAGTTCCAGGAGTTGACCCGGGGGGTGGTAGGTGTCGTCCAGGTCGTGGTCCCAGAACCAGCCGATGACGGTCTGCTCGTAGGTGCGCACCGTGGAGTCGACGGCGCCGAGCCGTCGCACCTCCTCGCGCTGGCGCGCGTACTCCGGACTGGCCACCAGATCGGCGTAGTTGGTGAAGCCGCGCAGGGTGGGAGGCCGGAACTGGGAGCCGGAGCGGAGCACGAACGGCCGCACCTTGCCCCAGTTCGGGGTCACCGCGTCGGTCTTCTTCGTGCAGTCCGCCCCGCCCGTCGGCCGCCAGGCTCCGGGCGTGGTGGTGTTGCCGTGGTAGGTCGCCGGGTTGTGCGAACCGTCGCCCGCCCGGGACCTGTCGATCTGCCGCACCACCCGGTCGACGACCAGGCGGTCGAGTGGGTCGTAGGCGTAGGGGGAGCGGCCGGTCCGCTCTTTGTACTTGCGGTCGATGTAGGCCCGGTCGTCCGGGTAGAGCTGCGAGATCATCCGGTACGCCGTGCGGTCGATCAGCCGCTCCTGCTCATTGGGACCCGGCCGTGAATGCCTGCCGGCGTACTTGAACGGCTTGTTGAGGTAGGGCTCGTACTTCAAGGTCTCGTACGTGTACTGATAGGCGCTCTCCGCGTTGTAGACCGCCGCGAAGACCATCGCCCCGGACCTGCTGAGCTTGCCGGGCGAGGCGTCCCAGCCCCGCGCGTTGCGGAACGTCTGGAGCAGGACCCTGTTCCAGTACTGCGTCGGGTCGTCGTCGTACCGCGTCGCGGCGGTGGCCGGTGCCCCACCGGCCGCCACCGAGGTCACTCCGGCTCCGGTGAGCAAGGCAGCGGCCATGACGGCGGCCCGCAGGCGTCCCCGGCGCCCTCCGACCCGGGACTTCGGACAGGAGAGCGCGGACTTCGGGGCCGGCGGACGGCCGTGCTCGAGCGCGGGGGCCATGGCATTCCTTTCGACGACGTCGCTGATCGACAGCGGCAGCGTAAGATCGGATATGCATAAATCGTGATCAACCACGCCGATATGTCGCACGCCTTACGTATCGTGCGAATTTATGCAGAAATGCCCATTCGGTGACGCTCGGCAGCAGTCCGGGCCTCGGCGGAACGGACGCGAGCCGGTAGGGACGCACGGGCCAGGGGCCCCGGAGGGATCCGGGGCCCCTGGTGGCTCCCGTGGATCACTTCAGGGCGTTCAGGAAGTTCGTGGCGTCGTCGACGAAGTACACGGCGTCGCGGTCCAGATCCACCGCCAGGCCGAAGAGCGCGCCCGCGCCGGGCGGTGAGCCGCTGTCGTCGAGCCGGCGGAAGGCCACCTGGCGGCCCGCCGGCGTGGTCTCGACGATGAACCCGTCACCGCTGTTGACGGTCAGGATGTGGCCGTTGGGCGCGATGGCCGGCCCGAGGGGGCCGTTGAGCCTGCCGCCGCTGCCGACGACCTTGCCGGTGCCGGCGCTGGAGTCCCTGGTCACCGCGCGCGGGACCACGTTGATCCGGTTCTTGACCGTGTCGGCGACGTAGAGCGAGCCGTCCTTGGCGAGGCCGACACCGGTCGGGCCGATCACCAGGGCGGCGGGCTCGGTCTTCTGCGCGAAGCCCGAGCCGATCGTGGTGGTCCTCAGCCGCTGCGGCGGCCGGTCGTCGTACCGCTTGAGGCTGATGCGCAGGACGGTGCCCCGGTCCACTTCGTCGCCGCCGCCCGCCACGGTGCCGTTGAGCACGTTGGTGACGAAGAGGTCCGTACGGTCGCCGCGGCTCGTGGCGGTCATGTCCCACGGTCCGTTGACGCCGCCTCCGGCGAGCGTCTCCCGGACCTCGCCGTGGCTGTCCGGCACCAGCAGACAGCCCGCCTTCGCGGTGTCGGAGGTGCCGTCGGCGGTCGGCAGGCTGCCGACCACGACCCACCCGCCGGGCAGGATGCTCAGGGCGGTGGTGGGACCCACCCCGCCGGGGCAGGGGCCGGGCAGGCGGTCCGGGTCGATCCGGGCGAACAGCGTGGCCTTGCCGCGCGGGCTGATCTGGACCAGGGTCGTGCCCGTGCCCCGCTGGTTCTGGCCGTTGCTGAAGTTGCCGACCAGTACGTCGCCCCTGTGCGGCTTCCCGGCGTCGCGCGCGACCACCGCCGTGCCGTAGGGGTTCCGCCGACGGGGACTCCTTCGCGGACGACCACTCCACCGCGGATGTGTACGCGAGATCGGCGAGGGCCCGGATCCTCGGTCTGATCGTGGAGCAGAACCCGGCCTGTTTCGGCGCCGGGACCCGTGCGGCGGCGACGTATCCGCGGCAGACCGGATCGCGGAGCGAGCCGGGTGACGACAAGGAGAGTGCCGCGGTGTGCGAGCTCGTCGGGCTCCCCGTCGAGGACTGCTAGACCCTTCTGCCGGAGACGCCGAAGACGCCGGAGACGCCGGAGACGGAAGCGGGCGTCGGCGATCTTCTTTCGTCGTTCGCTCCCCCGGTGTGCGCGAGGGCGTGTAGACAGGTGGCATGTCACGCACAACACGGAGAGCGGCCGCCCTGGTCACGGGCGCATTGACACTCGGGCTCGCTGCCGCGGGGGCCCATCGGTGGGACGGCGAGTCCTGGACCACCGTGAGCGTCATGTGCTGCTTCACGCTGCTGATCTGGCTGGCCGTGTTCGGGACCCGGCGGATGTGGCGGAAGCGGTAGCGCCCCCTCCGGAGTTCCCCGTGTCCCGGCCGCTCAGCCAGGGCCCTCCCGCCCGTTGGGTCCAGGGCGGACTGGGTCTATCGTCGGAATCATGGGGCCAGCGGGAGGAGGACGGCCGGTGATGCCGCAGGACGAGGCCGTGATCGGCTGCACGGGGAAGGTACTCATCGGAACTCGCGGTTCCACCGGCCCCGGCGAGGTGCTCGTACGCGTCCGGGGCGGGTCCGAGACTTTCCTCGCCTGGTCGGACTCCCCCCTCCCGGTGGGCACGTCCGTGCTCGTGATCGAATCTCGTGGATGCCGTGAGGTCGGCGTCATCGAGTGGGTGGATCCATTGGACGCGCTGGACGGGGACACCGCCGGCGCCGGCTGAGGAGTTCAGGCATGTTCGGATACCGCGTACCCGCCCCCGACGAGGCGATGTTGATCTCGGGAGGCAGGCGGGGACTGGGGGGCGCGCCGTTCCGAGTGGTCACGGGGCACGGGAAGTTCGTGCTGCCGGTGTTCCGGAAGGTCCGGTTCCTCACTCTCTCCATGTGCGAGTCCGAGGTCACCGAGACCTGTGTGACCAGACAGGGCATCGCGTTGCACGTCCGCGCGGTCATCGCCTTCAAGGTCGGCAACGACCACGAGAGCATCATCAACGCCGGCCAGCGGTTCCTGTCCGACCAGGAGCAGATGTCGGTGCTCACCGGCCGGATCTTCGCCGGTCACCTGCGGGCCATCATCGGCTCGATGACGGTCGAGGAGATCGTCACCGAGCGGCAGAAGCTCGCCGCGGAGGTCCTGGACACCTCCAAGACCGAGATGGCGAAGATCGGGCTGACCGTCGACTCGCTCCAGATCCAGTCGATCGACGACGGCGACACCGGTTACATCGACGCGATGTCCGCACCGCACAAGGCGGCCATCCAGCGGCAGGCACAGATCGCCCAGGCGCAGGCCACCCAGGCCTCGGTCGAGGCAGAGCAGGCGGCGGCCCGCAAGCAGGCCGAGTACGCCCGGCAGACCGCCATCGTCAAGGCCGAGTACTCGGCCGAGGTGGACCGCGCCCAGGCGCAGGCCGGACAGGCCGGACCGCTGGCGCAGGCGCACGCCCAGCAGGAGGTGCTCGCCGCCCAGACGGAGCTGGCCCAGCGCCAGGCCAAGCTGCGCCAGCAGCAGCTGGTGGCCGAGGTCGTGAAGCCCGCCGAGGCCGAGGCCGAGCGGGTCAGGATCCTCGCGGCCGCCGAGGCGCAGCGGATGAAGATCCAGGCGGAGGCGGCCGCCTCGTACGACAGGGTCGCGCTGGACCGGATGCTGATCGACCAGCTCCCGCAGATCGTCAAGGAGGCCGCCGGCGGCCTCGCGGGCGCCAACGTCAACGTCCTCAACGGTGCGGACGGCCTCGGCGAGATCGCCGCCGGGCTGGTGTCCCAGGGCCTGACGATCCTCGATTCGGTCCGGCAGAACCTGAACGGGAAGGACCAGGACTCCGACGGCGACCGCTCCGCGCAGAGCACGGCCGACCGCCTGCTCCAGCTGCCCAGCAGCAAGCGGAACAAGTCGGACGACGGCCCGGTGGACGTCGACTAGTGCCGCGGCACTAGGAACCGCTCGGACCAGGGAACGCTCCCCGTACGCAGCGCCGACCGGCCGACTCGCCACGACGACAGCAGCCGGTCGGCCAGCCGCTCCTCCAGCCGGCCGGTCGCGCGGATCCCGAACACCACGTCGGCCTCCAGCCACGGCTCGTCCGCCAGCAGACCGGCGACGACCTCGTGGCGTACGACCTGTTCGTGCACGGCGTCCGCCTCGACGTGTTCGTCGTAGAACCTGACGGCCGCGGGGCCGGCGTCCAGCCGGCGCAGCGCCTGGGCCAGACGGCGGGAGGCCGGGGACGAGGTGACCTCGACGGTCGCGAAGTGGCCGACGAGCGCCCCGCGAAGGGCCCGGTGCAGACCGAACAGGGACATCAGGTTGACGGTGGCCAGTACCTCGGCCGGGGCGGCGTCGAGGTAGTGGCCGTAGGAGGTGTCCAGGCCCAGGCCGGCCATCAGGTCGGCGAACAGTTCGGCGTGGATGTCCTCCGCGCGGCCCGCGCCGAACTCGTCGAACTCCACCGCGACCATGGCGGCCTTGGCCCGTCCGCGCAGCCTCGGGATCACCCAGGCGTGCGGGTCCGCCTCCTTGAGGTGGTACAGCGACCGCAGCGCCGCGTACTCGCGGAACTGGTCGAGCGTGCCGTGGTCCCGCAGGAAGTGGGAGAGGCTGCCTTCGACCTCGCCCGCGGGTTCGAGCTGGAGCCCGTCCAGGGCCCGTTCGGCGGTGTCGGACGGGCCGACCGGCGCGTCCGCGCGCAGCACGTCCAGGAAGCGGGCCTCCGCCTCGCGGCGCAGGGCGAGGAGCCGGGGGTCCCATTCCCTGTCGTCGGGTACGCCGTCGAAGCCCAGGTAGTGCAGCTCGTACAGGACGTACAGGGCGAGCTGGAGGTCGTCGCCGTAGGCCTCGGCGGCGAGCGGCCGGAGGCCGTGGTCCGGGTGGTCCGCGCCGCGCAGTACGGCGACGAGCGCGTCCGAGAGCGGACCACGCGGGTCGGGCAGGCGCGCCTCGGTCACGACGGCTCGTCCGGTCGGGTACGACGGCGGTGGCTGGTGTCGCACCAGGGCGGGGTGCGGGTACGGCGGCAGGTGCAGACGGCGACCTGGAAGCGGCGTGACACCGTCACCTCGCCGTCCTCGCCCACGACTTCGACCGGCCCCTCGACCAGGAGCGGGCCGTCGCGCTGGACCCGGATGCGGCGAGGGCGTTCAGGCGTGTTCGGCACGGATCACCACCAGCTCCTCCGTCGTACGGTCGGCGACCAGTCCGCGTTCGCGCAGCCAGTCGAGCCGGGAGCGCAGCACCGGGCCGAGGGGCAGCAGGGCCCGGTCGACGATCTCCGCGTTCATCCCGGCCGCCCCGAGACGGGCCAGTGTCTCCTCCACGCCGCTCAGCCGGGAGTGCACCATCAGCAGCCTGCCCGCCGGGCGCAGCACCGCCGGGGTCGTCGTGCAGATGCGGTCGATCAGCAGCCGGCCGTCCGGTCCCGCGTCCCAGGACCGGGCCCGGCCCCGGGGCGGGCCGTCGCCGGGCGGGGCGGGGACGTACGGCGGATTGGTGATCACCAGGTCGAAGTGGCGGCCGGGCACGGCGGAGACCAGATCGCCGTGCCGCACGCGCACCAGCCGCCCGTTCCGCAGCGCGTTGCACCAGGCGGTGGCCAGTGCCGTCCAGGAGATGTCCACGGCCGTCACCCGGGCGCCCCGGCGGGCCGCCGCCACCGCGAGCGCCCCGCTGCCGGTGCCCAGGTCCAGCACCTCGGTACGGCCGGTGATCCGCTCCTGGAGCAGCGCCCGGCCGAGCAGCGCGGTGTCGGTGTCCGGACGGTAGACCCCCGGCGGGATCCAGCCCCGGAACCGGGGTGCGGCGATGAGGTTGAGGGTTTCGTCGGTCATCTTGGTGCCTCGCGTCCCCCGCGTACCCCCTGCGCAACAGCCGTAACGACCGCATCGGGCGTCACGACAGCGACAGACCCTTTCGCGCGGTTTCACCTGAATCGCGCACGGGGACCCGGCACCTACGAACAAGCGGCGGCGCAGACGAGCAACAGCACACTCAGCCGCCCGTCGGCCGGCCGGACCGGAGCGGCGTGGAAGAGGTGACCGTGAAGGCCGCAGTTTGCGAAGGACCGCGCACGGTGACGGTCAAGGACGTGCCGGACGCGAGGATCGAGCACCCTCACCCTGAACGGGCTGATCGACTGCGTCCGCTTCACCGGCTCGCTGGGCGTGGTCGGGGTGTCCCTCCCGAGGACCCCGGCGGCGCCGAGGCACAGGGCGAGCTGGAGGCCCGGGGCAAGGTGCCGTTCGACTACGGCCTGATGTGGTTCAAGGGCCGGCGCATGGGGACCGGACAAGCACCGGTGAAGCGGTACAACCGCGCCCTGCGCGACCTGATCGCCTCCGGCCGGGCCGAGCCCGGATTCGTCGTCTCGCACGAACTGGCCCTCGACGAGGCGCCGTCGGCCTACGAGCACTTCGACAACCGGGACGAGGGCTGGACCAAGGTGATCCTGCACCCCGACGGACACGGCTGAGCCCGACGCGTCGGCGGCCCGCCGCGGGGAACCCGCCGCACGGAAGCCGTGCAGTGCGGATAGGACCAGCGAGGAGGAACGGAATGCCTGCCGGATCGAGTCCCAAGCGGGAACGACAGTACGAGCACATCAAGGAGAGCGCCGAGGACCGGGGCGAGTCCACCGAGCGGGCCGAGGAGATCGCCGCCCGGACGGTCAACAAGGAACGCGCGAGGGCGGGCGAGTCGAAGACCGCGAGCAAGGCCTCGCTCCGCGACCCCAAGTCGGCCTCCCAGCGCGGCGGGCAGCGCTCGCACAGCGGAGCGGAGGGACCGACCAGGGACCAGCTCTACGAGGAGGCGAGGAAGCGCAACATCCACGGCCGCTCCTCGATGAACAAGGAGGAGCTGGAGAACGCCCTCGGGCGTTGACCGCCCGGGCCGCCGCGGCCCGCGCGGGGACGGCGGCGGGCTTCCCGGGCCCCGGCACGGGTCCGGGGCCCGGCGCCGTCCGGAGCCGGTACGACCACGCCCCGGCGCGAGTCGGCCGCGACCCGGTTCAGACGAGTTCGGGCTGCGGTCGCGGCTGCCGCGCCGACGCGACGCCCGGTTCCCACTGTGCCGTCGTGCGGACGTAGCCGTAGATCACCGAGAGCAACGCCAGCAGGAGCAGCGGTCCGGCCTGCCAGGGGTGTTCGGCCATCTGCAACGGCAGGAAGCGGTACGACAGCAGGAGCGCGGTGAAGACCGTCGCGCCGAACGCCGCCAGCCGCATCCCCGCGGGGTCCCAGCCGCGGTCGAACGCCCGCAGGGCCGCCTCGATCGTGAGCGTGAACACCACGCCGGCGATGAGGTCCACGCCGTAGTGGTAGCCGAATCCGAGGGTGGCGCAGAGCGTGGCCGCCAGCCAGAACGTGCCGGCCCAGCGCACGCCCCGCGGTCCCTTCCGGGAGTGGATGAAGATCGCGGTGGCCCAGGCCGTGTGCAGGCTGGGCATGCAGTTGCGCGGGGTGAGGCCGTCGAACGGCATGGGGTGCGGAGCGGCGACCTGGATCGTGGTGCGCGGCCACAGGTCGGCCACCGCCCACTGCGCGTCGGGGTCCGTGTGCCACCACAGGCTGAGGTCCGACCAGTGTCCGGCGCCGGTGCCGTAGGCGAAGACCGGGCCGACCACCGGGAAGATCATGTAGAAGGCGGGCCCGAGCAGGCCGATCACCAGGAAGGTGCGCACCAGGTGATGGCGCGGGAAGCGGCGCTCGACCGCGACATGGCGCAGCTGGTACAGCGCGACGAGGACCGCGGCCACCGCGAGCTGGCCGTAGACGAAGTCGAGGAGCGTGAAGCCGATCGGGCCGCTGGCCGTGACGAGCCGGCCCATGAGCCAGGACGGGTTGCCCAGCGCGTGATCGGCGGTCGCCACGTACTGGTCGAGCACCATCGGGCGGGTCTTCGCGGTGATGTGCAGCCAGATGTCGCCGGTCTTGCGGCCGGCCACCAGCAGCACTCCCAGCCCGACGCCCTTGAGCAGCAGGACGCGTTCCCGGCCGGTGCGGCGGGTGACGGCGACGACCGCGCACCCCATGAGCGCCCACAGCGCGCCGTTGCCGAAGGGGTGCCCCTCGGTCACCTGGACGCCGGCCGCCCAGCGGACCGCCGCGATGACGAGGTCGATGGCTATCGCCGCGCCGAACGCGATGAACCGTTGCCGCCAGGTGAGCACCAGCGCCGTCAGCGCCAGTCCGGCGTACAGCAGGGCGCCCGACTTGGGTGGGAACACGAATTCGCGCAGCCCGGTGGTGATCGGCGGCCCGGGCAGGTCGTAGTGGCGCCCGACGATCTCCAGCGCGACGAGGAACGCAAGGGTCACGACACCCGCCGCGGTCCAGAGTCCCGCCCGCGGATGACGCCGCACGGAGTAAATGATTCTGAGGTCTGTTCGCGAAAAAGCCTGCGATATCTTATGTCTCAATTTTGGCCGATTTGTTAGATTCCGGTTGGGGTCAGGGCGGATTTCGTTCATCACCTTCCGATCTGGCCGCATTCTCCTGTATGCAGAGCGACCCGCTCGACGGGGGAAGACGAAAAGCCCGCCGCCGGCGTTCCGGCCTCCCTTTCGGCACGGCCCGGGGCATTCGCTGAAGCAGCATGTCAGGGCGTGAATGAACCGTGAAGATAGATGGCTATTGAATGAAGGTTTGTCACATTATTGTGATCACAGTCGCCCTGCGGACACGAAGAGTGAGCGGGTCCCGAAAGGGGCGGGGTCCGAATGACGCAGGGCCCGGAGGAGGCCGGGGCCGCCTAGAGGAGGCCGAGGTCGCCGAGCTCCTTGTGCAGGTCGGCCCGGGGGTGATCGGCGCGGTTCGGCAGAGCGCCGCGGGCGGCCGTCCCGGGGGCGGCGGGCGCGCCGTCGGGTCGGCGGGCCGGGCGGCTGCGTGATCTCCGGTCCCGGAAGATCCAGGCGCCGGCCAGGCCGCCGATCAGGCCGCCGAGATGCGCGAGCCAGCTCACCCCGGGCGTCCCGGGCACGGCGACGGTGAGCAGATAGGCGAAGGAGGCCGCCATGACGACACCGATCAGCGTGTCGATCAGATGCCGGTCGAAGAGCCCGCGGACCACGACGTAGCCGAAGTATCCGAAGATCAGACCGCTGGCGCCCACCGTCTCCGCGCCCCCTCGCTCCAGGAACCACACCGCGAGCCCGCTGGTCACCGCCACGAGCAGGCTCAGCCCGAGGAAGCGGACCACGCCTCGGTAGGCGGCGAGGAACCCGAAGACGAACAGCGGGCCCGAGTTGCTCTCGATGTGCTCCCAACTCCAGTGCAGGAAGGGTGCGGTGAGGATGTCCGGCAGGGTGCCCAGGTCGCCGGAGACCACGCCGTACTCCCGTGAGAGGGCGTAGTGGTCGGCGTAGTTGGTCAGTTGCGCCAGCCAGACGAACGCGAGGAACCCGAACATCACGAAGAACGCCTTCCGCGCCTCCGCGATCATCTCCTCGGGTCCGGCCGGCCCGCCGCCCGCCCGGTCCCGGTCCGCTCCACCCACTGCCGCTCCCCCTCCCCGGCGGATCCGCTTCCGCACCCGATGAACTCTAGGCATTCCCGCCTGATTCGCCCAGGGGAGGGTACGGCCGACAGTCGACGGCCGGCGGCTGCCAACGAGTGAATCCGGCCGTCCACCGGGAGGCGGTCCGTGCCGCAGCGGGAAGGTCCTCGTCCGTACCGGACCGGCGATCAGCAGGGAGCGTCCCGATGGCGAAGTTCCTCATCCAGGCCAGCTACACGCCCGAGGGCACAAGGGGTCTGCTCAAGGAAGGGGGAAGCGGCCGCCGTGCCGCCGTCGACCAGGTCGTCACCGACTTCGGCGGGCAGGTCGAGGCGATGTACTTCGCCTTCGGGGAGGACGACATCGTGCTCGTCGTCGACCTTCCCGACCCGGTCTCGATGGCCGCCATCAGTCTCGCCGTCAAGGCCAGCGGGGCCCTGCGCACCCGGGCCACTCCCCTCCTCACCCTCGACGAGATCGACGAGGCGGCCCGTCGGCAGGTCGCCTTCCGCGCCCCGGCGTGAGCGACGGGGCGCGGAACGCGCTGTCCGGACGCCCGCCGTCAGGGCGTCCGGGCGGGGCCGACCTCTTTGTGCATGCCGGTGCACAGCGCCCAGACGACGAGGATGTTGATGGCGATCAGGATCGTCGCCCACAGGGGGTAGTACGGCACCCAGAGGAAGTTGGCGATGGCGCCCAGGCTGGCCACGAACACGCCGAAATAGCGCGCCCACAGCGCGCCGCCGAGGAACAGGGCGCTTCCCGCGGCGACCAGGGCGATGCCCAGGATCAGGTGGACCCAGCCCCAGCCTCGCAGGCTGAACTCGAACACGTAATGCCGCGTCACGACGAAGACGCTGTTGCGGGCGATGGCGGCGATCCCTTCGAGGATCGCCATCACCCCGCCGAAGAGCATCAGCACCGCCCCGAAGAGGGTGGTTCCGGACAGCTGCCCGCGATGAGCGGAGGGGGCAGCTCCGGCCGATCCCGGCCGGGCGGAGTGAGTGGTCATTTCGGTCTCCGTCCTGCCAGAGTATGGCATTTTGATCAGCTTATCGCCCGGTTTGTCGGGCAGCATCTCGTCGAGTGCCGGACGGAGGGGCACCCCGCACCGGGGGCACCCCTCCGTCCGGGGCCTGGGGGCCCGGCCGTCGGTCCGGTCAGCCCGGGATGCCGAAGTCCTGGACCACCCGGTCGCCGGCCACGCCGACGCCGGTGTCGACGTACGAGCACTTCAGCACGCCTGCCTTGACCTGGGCATTGTTCAGCCAGTTCTGCACATGGGCCGCCGCGGTTCCCGGGCCCGGTCCGGAGATGAGCTCGCCCGCGAGGCTGTACCCGTAGCCCACCGCGGCGAACCGGCTCTCCATACTGGAGCCGTCCGAGCCCGTATGACTGGAGAAGTTGTTCCTCTCCTCGTCGTCGGCATGGGACTGGGCGATCCGCTGGAGCAGCGGATTCATCCGCAGGGCCGGACAACCGGCCTTGGCGCGCTCCGCGTTGACGAGGTTGAGGATCTCACCAGGGGTGACCTGCTGCACGGCGGAGACGTGCGAGGCGGCGGCCATGGTGGCGGCGCCGGCGGCAGCGGTGCCGCCGAACGTCAGCAGCGGGACCGCGCAGACCGCGACGGCCGTCCGGCACATACGACGAGTATTCATGGGCATGACAGACCTTTCGTCATTCGTCCGGCATATCGACAGAGTGCCTCCCGTCCCCCGCGGCCCGCTCCGCCCACCCGCTGCCGCGCACCCCTGTCCTCGATCTGCCCTCCATGCTGACCGTATTGGGCCATTTGTGCACGCGGGGCCTGTTTCCGGGCCCGAAGCCCCATGGACGGGTCTCGGGAGGCCCCCGGGACGGCCCCAGGAAGCCGGAAGTGCATGCCCCCGGAGAGTGTTCTAGCGTCGAAATACGCGTGCCCCGACCGAGAGAGCAGGTGTATCCCCATGCGTCCGTCGGCTCGTATACCCGGCGTTCTCGCCGGTCTGGCCCTCGCCCTGGGCGGCGGCGTCCTGGCCGCCCCGGCGGCCCACGCCGACCTCCGGGCGTGCGAGAACCATGTCCAGGACCAGGGCTCCGAGGTCACGGACCCGGTCCGGATGGCCTGTTACCACGGCCTGGTGGGAGACATGAGCGGCTGCGTCAGTGGACTGACCGAGGCGGGCGTGACGCACCCCGCGGCGGTCGAGGCCTGCCGCCAGGCCCCCGGCTGAGCGCCCCGCCGGACGCCGCTACGCCACCTGCAGTACCCGCCCCCGGTACGCCCCGGGGGCTCCACCACCGCGACGGAGGACGTCGCGGCGTGTCTGCCGACCGTCCGATCTGCGTCGCGGCAGGGTGATGGTCCCAGGCCGGGCGGCCCCCGGCGACGGTCGGCGCGACCGGCGCCCGGTGCGCTCCGACTTCGGGGGACGACATGCAACACAGGAACGGCATCCGTACCACGCTGCTGGTGCTGGCCGCGGCCTCGACGGTCCTGCTGGCGACCGCGTGCCAGTCGGGCGGCGACTCCGGCGCGAGCGGGTCGAACTCGGCCCGGCCGAATTCCCCGGCGTCCGCCGCGGACGGCCCCTCCTTGCCACCGGTGGCGAGCGAGCCCGCCGAGACCGGCAGCCCGGCCAAGCCGTGTGCGGCCGACGCGCTGAAGGTGACCGTGCGTCAGGCGGCCCAGCGCTCCGCAGGCACCGGAACCGGGGCGGTGGTCGTCCGGTTCACCAACACCTCCGACCGGCCCTGCGAGCTCAAGGGCCATCCGACGGTGGCGGGCGCGGCCAACGGCTCCCCGCAGCACAACACCCCCTTGAAGGCGATGCGCTTCGGCTCGGCGACCGCGGTCCGGGTGGCCCCGGGCGGCAGCGCCTGGGCGAAGCTGAACTTCGTCCAGGTGCAGGGCGAGGCCGACGGCTACTGCGCGTCCGGCGCCGATCCCGCGATCTACCCCACGCTCGTGATCGGGCTGCCGGGGGCGGGGTCCCACCAGGTCGCCCTGGACAACGGCGAGATCGTCGAGTGCGACAACCAGGTGACGGTCACTCCGGTATCGAGGACCAAGCTCTCCTGACCGGGCCGGACGCCCCGGCGACAGGATGAGGACGGATGCGCGAACGGGCGGCGCCGGTGGTACCGGCGCCGCCCGTTTGCGCGGGCAATAAGACGATTTCGCCCCGCGCGGCAGACGGTTCCGGGATTCTTGGTTGAACGGACGACCGCCCGGTACGACGGCGACCGCCCCGCCATCGGGTCGGCCGCGCCGGGACGGAGACGGTCGCGCCGAGACGGGGACGGCCCGCTCCGCCTCCCCTCCCTCGTCAGACGTGCTCGCCCACCGCGCCGGGCCGACGAAAGGACCGCAAGCCCATGGCCA
This sequence comes from Streptomyces sp. NPDC001443, assembly GCF_053597355.1. Lineage (NCBI taxonomy): Bacteria > Bacillati > Actinomycetota > Actinomycetes > Kitasatosporales > Streptomycetaceae > Streptomyces > Streptomyces sp. NPDC001443. The sequence continues at coordinate 43,760 of NZ_JBSFIA010000046.1, read as the reverse complement.
CCCCGCTGTCCGCCGCGAAGACCCTCGCCGTGCTGAAGGCCGAGGGCCTCACCGTGCACGAGCACGCCGGCTGGACGACCCACAACCGTGACGCGGCGACCGGCAGGCAGTTCGGTCCCGTGATCGGCGTGCTGATCCACCACACCGCCGGGCACGGCGACAAGGAGCTCTGCTTCAGGGGCAGGCCGGACCTCCCCGGGCCGCTGTGCCATGCCTGGCTCGGCAGGACCGAGGGTCTGTGGATGATCGGCCACGGCCGTGCCAACCACGCGGGGGCCGTCGACCTCGACGTCCTCCACGCGCTGCGTGCGGAGACCCGGCTTCCGCACGACGACGAGGCCGACGCCGACGGCAACGACTGTCTGTACGGCCTCGAGATCGAGAACCTCGGCAACGGCCGGGACCCCTACCCGGACGCGCAGTACCGGCAGGCCGTGCTGTGGGCCGCGGCCCTGTGCCGGGCGCACGGCTGGTCGGAGAAGTCGGTCGCCGGGCACAAGGAGGTCCAGCCGGGAAAGATCGACCCGAGCTTCGACATGGACGACTTCCGGGCCGATGTGAAGAAGGAGCTCGCGGCGGTCCGCACGAAGCCCGGCCCGGCCGCGCCCGGCACGGGCACGGCGTCCAGGCCGCGCGTCGACCTGTCCCGTCTGGTGCGGGCCGCGAAGACCGATCCCGGTGCCAGGCAGGGCCATGTCACCTACTTGGCGGGCACGAATCTCGTCGAGGCGGCCCTGGTCGGGCTGGGCTACCTCGGCCGGGCCTTCGCGGGCGACGGCTCCTTCGGCTCCACGACCGTCGCCGCCTACGCCAAGTGGCAGCGCCACCTCGGCTACACCGGAGCCGACGCCAACGGTGTCCCCGGCAAGGTCTCCCTCACCCGGCTCGGCGAGGCGAGCAGCCTGTTCACCGTCGGCGCCTGACGGGCACCGGTCAGCCGAACGCGGCCGCGGAGAAGTCCCGTTCCAGTTCCGCCCGGTGGTGGTCGTACGTACCGATGTCGGAGACCTTGATCAGGAGGCAGAAGCGTTCGACGGAGGGCAGCCGCCGGGCCACCTGGCCGAACTCCCGGCGCAGGAAGTGGACCGCGGCCAGGTTGCCCGTCGCGGACTGCCCGCACACCAGGAACACCGGCCTGGCGGACTCCCTCGGCGTGAACTTCGCGACGAGGGCGTACTCCTGGTCGCGGCGGCTGTAGAGGAACTTCTCCCCGCCGACCTCGATGGCGACCGACTCCGGACTCCCGGCCCGGTACGGGTGGACGGTCACCCCGGGCAGGTGCGCGGCGAGATGGCCGCCCGTACGGACGTTGGAGCCCAGCGGCCCGCCGAGGCAGAACTCGGTGCGGTCGCCGTTGCCGCCCCGGAAGTCGCCCGACTCCAGTTCCGCCTCGCACCCCAGTTCCCCCACGAGCAGGGAGAACTCCACGACCGCCCGGACGTCCGCGTAGTGCGCGCTGCCCGGCGCGTCGTGCTTGCCGCCCAGCACGACCAGACAGGTCTCACCGGGGCGGACGCCGAAGAACTCGGCCCTCCGGTTCAGCTCCCGGGCGCGCTTGGCCCGCTCCCCCAGCCATACGAAGCCGCCGCCGAGCAGGCTGGTCACCAGCCCGAGCGCGATGTTCACCAGCACCGACTGAATCGCGTCCCCCACTCCACGACGACGTTCGACCGGACCATTGTCGGCGAGCCCCGGGCCTTTTCGCGCCCTCACCGCGAAGATGACGCTCCGCATCCGTCAGGGCAGCCGGGGCAGTCGGGGTCGTCCGGGACGACAGGGCCAGGGTCACAGTCACCGCGATCGACGCCGTGGCCAGTACGGTCATCGCCGTCGCGGGTGAGGTGAGTTGGGCGACCGCGCCCGCCAGGGTGGCGCTCAGGCCCTGCAGGGTGAGCATTCCGGCGGAGTGCAACCCCAGCGCGTGTCCGCTCAGTTCGTCCGGGACGAGGGCCATCAGCCGCTCCTGCTGGAGCAGGCTCGCGGCGAAGCCCACGGAGGCCACGGTCACCAGCGCCGCCGCCACGGGCAGGGCAGGACGCAGGGCGAAGAGCACGTACGGCGTGGCCAGCAGGAGCAGCAGCGGGGTGATCAGACGGGGACGGACTGCGGGCGGCAGGAGCCGGCCGGCCGTCGCGTCGCCCGCCAGCATGCCCAGCGCCGCACAGGCGAACAGCGGTCCGGCCGCGTCCGGGGCGTAGGACACGTACAGGGACTCGCAGCCCACGACCAGGCCGTTGGGGAGCCACAGGCCGAGGTAGAGCAGGCGGCGGGGGCGGGAGGACCACAGCAGGGCATTGGTCCGCCAGGTCGCGGCGACGGAGGGGCGGCCGGTGCCGCGCGGCGGGCGGTGGGTCAGACCCAGGCGCAGGCCCGCGGCCGACACGGCGTACAGCGCCGCCGCGAGCAGGATCGCGGGGCGGGGGGAGAGGGCGGCGATCAGCAGGCCGCCCGCGCCGTAGCCGGTGATCTGCATGATCCCGACCATCATGTTGAACACCGAACGCCCCGGCAGATAGCCGCCCTCGGGAAGGATCTCGTTCAGCAGTCCCCAGCGGACCCCGCCGCCGAGCGAGGCGATCAGCCCCTCGGCGAGGAGGACGGCGAGGACTGCCCACATCGGCAGGCCGGGCACGGCCAGCAGTACCGTCGCCACCGAGAAGGCCAGGGCGATGCCCGCGAGCGTGGTGCGCGGGGGCAGCCGGTCGGCGCCGGAGAGCAGCAGGGTGGCGCCGAGCACCTGGGCGAGGGTGGGGCCGAACATGCTCACGGCCGAAAGGAGCGGGGAGCCCGTCGCCCGGTACACCAGGGTGCCCAGCGCCAGGCCGCCCACCGTCTGGGCCGCGATGCCCGCGGCGGAGGCGAGGAAGAGCGGGGTGAACTCCGGGGTGCGGAAGAGGGCTCGGTAGCCGCCGTCTGTGGTCATGGACGGAGTCTCGGCCGGGGCCGGAGGCGGCCGGTACTGTTTCGCGCGGGCGCGAAAGGTGGGGTGCGCGCCGGGATCAGGGGGGCGGGAGCCGTGGGCTGGTGGCAGGTCGACGCCGACACCCTCGCGCGCAGCCGGTTCGTCCTCTCCCCGCTCGCCGAGACCTTCGCGAGCCTGAAACTGCTGCACGCGGGCACGGGCCGGCATCCCGGTGAACGGGCCTGGCTGCGGGCGCATCTGCCCGCGTACCGGGAACGGCTCGCGGCCGACCCGGTCACCGCGCTGCTGGTGCGGGCCGGGCTCGGGCGGCACTGGATCGCCGACTTCCTCACCCCGACCCCGCGGGACGGGGAGACCTTCGAGGCGGGGGTCGCCCGGGTGCGGGCGGTTCCGTCCGCCGCCGCCCGCGCGCATCTGCGGCTCTCCCTCGCGGGCTCGCTGCCCGCCGCACTGGAGCGGGACGATCTGCCCGAACGGGCGGCGAGGCTGCTGGAACAGGTCTGGGAGGAGTCCGTACGGCCCTACTGGGGACGGCGCAGACGGGTCCTGGAGGCCGATGTGGTGGCGCGGACCGCACAGGTCAGCCAGGGAGGCTGGGCGGCCGTGCTGGACGGGCTGCGGCCCGGGACGCGCTGGCTCGGCGAGAGCCGGCTCCAGATCAATCTGCACGCATACCCGCCGCGCGCGGTCTCCGGGGCGGAGCTGGTGTTCGTCCCGGTCACCCCGCAGGCCGGCTGGGTGGCGTGGGAGGCGGACCGGTACGCGGTGGTCTACCCGTGCGCGGGCGTCCTGGCCGACGGCCCCGGCCGGCCGCCCGTGCCCGCGAGCCTGGGCGCGCTGCTGGGGGCCGGGCGCGCGGGGGTGCTGGTGCTGCTCGGCGATCCGATGAGCACCACCCAGCTGGTCGCGGTGACCGGACAGGGGCTCGGGTCGGTCGGGCGGCATCTGCGGGTCCTGCTGGACGCCGGACTGGTCCGGCGTCGGCGGGCCGGGCGCTCGGTGCTGTACTCACGGACGGCAGCCGGCGAGACCCTGCTGGAGGCGGCCCGGACGGGCTGACGCGGACCGGGGCGACCTGGAGGAGGCGGGGGCGGCCCGGATGCGGGGGGCGGTGTCCGGGAGGGCTTCCTCGAACACCCGCTCCACGCTGGTTAGCATCGCAGGCATGACTGCTGACGCTCACAACTCCCCCGAATCCCCCGAATCCCCCGTGGCCTCCGTGGCCTCCGTGGCCTCCGTGGCTTTCTACGATGTCGCCATCGACGCCCTCCAGGGTGGTCCGGCGAACCTCGCGCAGTACGCCGGCCAGGCGGTGCTCGTGGTGAACGTGGCCTCCAAGTGCGGCCTCACCCCGCAGTACACCGGCCTGGAGCGACTGCACGCGCGCTACGCGGAGCAGGGCTTCACCGTGCTGGGCGTGCCCTGCAACCAGTTCCTCGGCCAGGAGCCCGGCTCCGCCGAGGAGATCGCCGAGTTCTGCTCGGCCACGTACGGCGTGACCTTCCCGATGACCGAGAAGGTCGAGGTGAACGGGGAGGCCCGGCACCCGCTGTACGCGGGCCTGGTCGGCTTCGCCGACGCCGAGGGGCACACCGGGGACATCCGGTGGAACTTCGAGAAGTTCCTGATCGGGCGGGACGGGCGGGTCGCCGCCCGGTTCTCGCCGCAGACCGAGCCGGAGGCGGCCGAGGTCGTCGCGGCGGTGGAGGCCCAGCTCGGCGGCTGACTCCCGGCCCCCGGTACGGGCGGGGGCCGGGAATAAGCCGAGCCCTCTCGGCTAGGACGGCGAGCTGGTCGAGAGGGCTCCGTTGGTGCTTATGAAATTTCGAGCGGTGTCCCGCGTCAGCCGAGGCCGAGAACTCCCCTGCCGACCTCGGTGACGAAGGCGTTCCACGACTGTGCGGGAAACGCCAGCACGGGACCCTCGAGGACCTTGGAGTCACGTACGGACATGGCCGCGGCGACCGGTGACTTGACCTCGACGCATGCGCCGTTCCCCGTGGAGTAGGAGGACTTGGTCCACGTGTCCGTGACGCCCTGACGAATTGCCATTTCTGCTCCGAATTGCCAGTTGTTGAGTTGCTGTCACCGCACGACACGTCCGACTCCGGACCCACAGCGCGGTTTGCGCCAACCTTGTTACTTGATGGCGTGATCGACGCTACTCGCCAACATCGGCTTGCGAAGCGACTATTCACTCGACTGGATGGCATATTCCATTGGGGTCTTCCATCTCGCACGGTGGAAGGTGTACCGTGCGCCACTTTCTGCTCAGCGCGCGTACTCCTTCGCAATGTCCGCGATGAATTGGCGCGACTGTTCGACGTTCAGGGCCTGCGCCCGCAGGTGCTCGTACATCACGCTGTACTTCTGGACGTCGTTCGCCTTCTCCAGGTAGAGGTCGCTGGTGACGCCCTCGATGTAGACCACGCTGGAGTCCGCCGCGTCGGGGAACTCCAGGATCGCGTACTGGCCGTTCAGACCCGGGTGCGCGCCCATGTCGAAGGGGATCACCTGCACGGTGACGTGCGGGTGCTGGGACTGCTCGACCAGGTGCTCCAACTGGTCCCGCATCACGGACTTGTTGCCGACCACCCGCTTCAGCGCCGCCTCGTCCAGGACCGTCCACAGCCGCAGCGGGTTGTCGGGGGTGGAGATTCGTTCCTGTCGGCGCAGCCGCACCTGCACCCGCTTCTCGATGTCCGCCGCCGCCGTCTCGGGCAGCGCGCCCGCGATCAGCGACTCGGCGTACTGCCGGGTCTGGAGCAGCCCAGGGACCACCTGCGGGTCGTACACGCGCAGGCTCGCCGCGTCCGTCTCCAGACCGATGTAGACGCTGTACGGGATGTCCCCGAACGAGTGCCACCAGCCCTGCTGGCGCGAGTCCTTGGCCATCTGCATCAGCGAGTCCACGATCCGGTGGTCCTCCACCTCGTAGACCCCGCACAGGTCGCGGACGTCGCGCTGGCTGATGCTGCGCCGGCCGTTCTCCAGCCGGCTGATCTTCGACTGCGACACCAGCAGCCGCTCGGCCACTTCCTCGGCCGTCATGCCCTTGAGCTCCCGCAGCCGGCGAAGCTCCTGGCCCAACCGGCGTCGCCTGACAGTGGGATTGACGTTGGACACCACGGGACGTGCACCTCCGGCTGCATACCTCTACTTGCCACTTTGCGTATCTGCTGTTGAGCAGATTGCCACCAAGGTGCTTCTTACCGCTGGCAAACGGTGGATATGCGGCAGGTACGCGCCAGTTGCGCTCGGTTCCGGATGCGATGAAGCGGGGTGGTGCGACCGAGAGGTCTCACCACCCCGCTTCATCAGCGGCTCCCGAACGGGTCTGGAGTGCCGTGGGCTGCGGCTCAGTGGGCCACGGCGCGCGCCATCGAGCCATGACGCGGTTGCGACGGAACACCACGAGCAGGTTCCGGCGCTGACCTGGCTCCCGCTCCGGCCTGGCGGCCGGCCGGGACAGGGCCGTTGCGGCGCGGCTGCGCTCCCACGCCGTTCTGGACGTCCATCACGGCGTGCGCCACGAGACCGCCCATGGGGTCGTGCCTGATCAGGTCCCGCAGCCGGGAGCGGGACGAACGTCCCTCGTTGCCCGGATACAGGTGCTTGCCGAGGCCGACCGCGTGCGCCAGCGCGGCGAGCGCCGCGGTCCGCGGGTCCGGCGGCACGCCGGTGCGGATCGCGGAGTCCAGCCGGGCCCTGATCTCCCGGCTGATGTCGGTGTCCGTCGCCTGGTAGCGAGTCGTCGGCAGCACCCCGCACATCTGACCGGCCACGGCATGCACCATGCCGCACCGTTCCAGATGCGAGAGGTAGGTCTGACGGAGCCCCAGCCGTGGCCCGCCAATCCAGTTGACCGCCCGCACGGGAGCGCCGCGCCTGCGCAGCAGCTCCAACGCACAGTCCAAAGTTGGATCTCCAGTCGGCCGTGGTACCACCACGGCGATACGATCCCCGTCTGGGGCTATCCGTCCGGCCAGCGCCAGCTCCACTAGCTGTGCTCCGGCCAGACCGAGGTCGAGCGACTGCGGCTGTGCAGTGGTACCCGTGGCCGGGTCCAGTGCCAGCAGCAGAAGCTCCTCCGGAATTGTTCTGCGGCTCCTGCCCATCCATGCCTCCCCGCGTGGATGAATGACAGGGTGACCCCTCTCACATTGGTCTGTCGAGGGTGCGTGACCGGTTCGTGAGGGAACCGGCAGGTATGTCGTTCTCGTCTACCGCAGAAGCCGAGCCCTCACACAGGACACTGGTACATGGTCCCGGCAGTGTGTCGAGCGCTGTCACGGACGGCGGTTCACACGGTTCGGCAGCCGCGCGACGGGCGCGCGGCTTATGGAGGAGGCATCGGTGGCGGGCGAGTCCCCCGACAGGTCGAAGCAGCGCGAGTCGTCGGCAGATCCGACGTCGGGGAGCGCGGGCGCGGTTCCCGAGGCCCGGGGCGCGGTGCGCGACCCCCGGCTCGCGGTGGCGCGGGAGTCGTCGTCCCGCGGTGGGGTCGACACCGCGACGAGGGTCTTCTCCGTGAGGAAGTCGGCCGCCGACGCCGAGGAGACGGGCGCGGCGGAACCGGCCGACGAGGTGACCGAGGACACGGCTGCCGAGGACACGGCCGCCGAAGTGACCGAGGACACGGCCGCCGAGAGCGACGCGGCCGAGGAGGGCGCCCGGAGCGCCGACGACGACGCGGCGGCCGACGGTGCCTCTTCCGACGCGGACGACGACACCGACGCCGACGGCACGGACGCCGACGGCACGGACGCGGACGGCGGCCTGGACGAGGGCGCGGAGGACGACGCGGACGCGGAGACGGCCGCGGCGGCCGACGGCGCGGCTGACGACGAGTCGGCCGGTCGCGCGGCCGAGGAGCCGGGCTCCGAGGCGACCGGAGAGGCCGCGGACGCGGTCGTGGACGCCGAGAACACCAAGGGCGCCGATATCGAGAACAGCCCCACCTTGAAGGGTGACGCGCGCCTGCGGGCCGCCGTGGCCGCCTGGGTCGGCTCCGCCGACCGGCCGGCCGGTGCCGAAACCGACGCGGCCGCGGACACCGAGGACGCCAAGGACGCGGAAGGCGCCGACGAGGGCGCCGAGAGCCCCGAGGACGCCCCCCGGGACGCCGCCGAGGACGCCGAGGACGCGGGCACCGACGGTGCGGCCGAGGAAGCCGCGCAGGACGCCGACACGGACGAGACCGACGACACGGACGAAACCGACGGCACCACCGATGCGGTCGCCGACACGGACGACGGGGAGACCGACGAACGGACCCCGGACGCCGAGCCGGACGCCGACGCCGACACCGACACCGACACCGACACCGAGGCTGAGCCCGCCGCCGGGCGCTTCGTCGACCAGCCCACCGCCGTCTTCAAGGCCATGCGCCCCGCGCGGCCCGCCGTCGACCAGCCCACGACCATGCTGAAGCTGGGCGGCGCCACCAAGCGCCCCGAGCCGGGCACGGCCCCGGAGAAGCCGGCCGCCGAGGCTCCCGAGAAGGCTGCCGCGAAGGCCCCGGAGAAGGCTCCGGAGAAGGCTCCGGAGAAGGCCGCCGAGAAGCCCGCCGCCAAGGCCCCCGCGGCCGACCCCGAGCGCACCAGCAGGTTCGTCGCGCTCAAGCCGCTGGACGACACGGAGACCCGTAGGCCCAGGCCCGCGGACGTGACCACCGTCGTGCCGCAGGTCGGACCGGAGCGGACCACGCAGCAGCCGCTGCCGCCGAAGCCGCCGCTGGATCTGCTGGCCGAGCTGACGAACACTCCGCCACCGCCGGAGACGGCCCTGCGGACGACCTTCCGCCGGGTGAAGATCTGGACCCCGCTGGTCATCCTGCTGGTGATCGTGTTTGCGATCGTGCAGGCCGTACGCCCGCTGCCGGCCGCGTCCCTGACGCTCACCGCCGAGGACTCGTACAGCTTCGACGGCGACCAGGTCGACCTGCCGTGGCCGAGCGAGGGCCAGGGCTGGATGGACGTCAACGGCATCGGCTCGATGGACGACTTCGGCAAGCAGACGCCGGTCGCCATCGGCTCGGTCGCCAAGGCGATGACGGCGTACGTCGTGCTCAAGGACCACCCGATGAAGCCGGGCGAGGAGGGCGCGAGCATCCCCGTCGACGCCACCGCCGAGAAGGAGGGCGGTTACGACAAGGACGGCGAGTCCACGCTCAACACCGTCAAGGAAGGCGACAAGCTCTCCCAGAAGCAGGCTCTTTCGGCTGTCATGATCCCGTCGGCGAACAACATCGCGCGGCTGCTGGCCCGCTGGGACGCGGGCAGCGAGCCGGAGTTCATCAAGAAGATGAACGACACCGCGAAGCAGCTCGGGATGACGAACACCACGTACACCGACGCCTCCGGCCTGAAGGAGTCCACCGTCTCCACCGCGCAGGACCAGGTGAAGCTGGGCCACGAGCTGGTGAAGATCCAGGCGCTGATGGACATCACCAAACTGCCGAGCTGGACGGACCCGTCGGGCCAGAAGCACCGCAACTACAACACGCTCGTCCCCTACAACAACGCCCTCGGCATCAAGACCGGCTCCACCAGCGCGGCCGGCGGCAACCTGCTCTTCGCCGCCACCGAGGAGGTCGGCGGCGAGACCGTCACCCTGGTCGGCGCGGTCCTCGGCCAGCACAAGGCGCCGATCATCGACACGGTCAACGCGGTCAGCAAGACCGCGCTGCTCGCCGCGCAGAAGGCGATGACGTCGGCGAAGATCCTGAAGAAGGGCGATGTCGTCGGGTACGTCGACGACCAGCTCGGCAACCACACCCCGGTCGTCGTCACCAAGGACGTCTCGGCGGTCGGCTGGGCCGGGCTGAAGGTGAAGCTGACCTTCGACTCCGGTGACGTGCCGCACTCCGCGAAGGCAGGCACCGAGGTCGGCTCGCTCACCGTCGGCGACGGCTCCGGCGACTCGGTCGGGGTGCGGGTTCCCGTGGCCCTCCAGACGGACCTGGCCGAGCCGGGCTTCATGGACAAGGTGACACGTCTCGGCTGATCCCGCCCGGCCGGACGGCCGGCCGCACGTCTGCCGTACGCCCGCGCACCTCGTCGCACGGCCCCACCCGGGAGCCCGTCGGCGGGGTGCGTGCTAGCGTCGCGAAACAGGACAGGTCGCCTGTCGTGGAAACGCCGCCGTGAAGCCGAGGAGAACGGCCAGCGGACGGGAACGGAAGACAGGACACGGGGAGTGCCTTCAGGTGGCCACAGCGGAGCCGACACGCGCCGACGACACCGGTCCGGGAGCGGACGACGCCCCGGGCTCGGACACCGACCCGCGAATACCGCTGTCCGAATCCGGTAGGGCCGGCTCCGGGGGCGACGGCGACGGTCGGGCGCGGACGGCCTTCGTCCTGCTGCGGCAGCGGCTGCTCCAGCACCCCGTGCTGTACGTCACCGCCCTGGCCGGGATCCTGCACGTCGTCTGGTTCTTCACGTTCGCGAACAGTGGCGGGGACCTCGCGGCGCAGGACGCGTGGGCCGAGTTCGTCGGCCGGCACCCGGACTCGGCGTACAACCTCGCCTGGTACGGCGGTATGCACGCGGTGTCCTACAGCGTGGTGTCGCCGTATCTGATGTCGGTGCTCGGCGTCCGGACGACGATGATGATCGCCGGGACGGCGTCGGCCGGGCTGCTGACCCTGGTCCTGCTGCGCAGCCGGTCGGTGCGGAACCCCCTGTGGGCCTCGCTGGCCGGTGTCCTCGCCTTCCTGTGCAACGCCATCTCGGGCCGGGTGACCTTCGGGCTCGGCACGATGTTCGCGCTGGCCGCGGTCGCCTCCGTGTTCTGCTGGCCGTACCGCTGGCGCCACAAACGGTGGGCGAAGGCCTGCTGCGCGGCCCCGCTGGCCGCGCTGGCCACCATGTCGTCGCCGGTCGCGGGCCTGTTCGTGGGGCTGGTGGCGGCCGCGCTGTTCCTCCAGAAGCGGCGCCCGGGCGCCTGGGCGCTGGGCCTCGGCCCGACCGCCGTGGTCGCGGTGTCGGCCTGGCTGTTCCCGTTCTCCGGTACCCAGCCGATGTCGTTCGGGTCGGTGATCCTGCCGCTGCTGTGCGCGGGGGTCGCCTTCGCCGTCGTACCGACCGAGTGGAAGACCGTCCGGATCACCGCCGCGGTGTACGGGCTCTCGGTGCTGCTGGTGTGGCTGATCAGCTCGCAGATCGGCTCCAACATCACCCGGCTGGCGATGCTGTTCGCCGGGGTCGTCCTGGTGGCCGCGCTGCCCTTCACGGTCCGGCGCTCACGCAAGTGGTACGCGCTCGTGCTGGCGCTGGCCTCCTTCACCGGCTGGATCGGCTTCAAGACCGTCGACGACATCATCCACACCACCCCGGCCGCGTCCTGGGCGCGCGAGCTGGCGCCGCTGGTCAACCAGCTCCAGGTGGCCGGTGCCGAGAAGGGCCGGGTGGAGGTCGTCCCGGCCCGCTCGCACCGCGAGGCCTCCGCCCTCGCCCCGTACGTCAACCTGGCCCGCGGCTGGAACCGTCAGGCCGACATGGAGCGCAACCCCGTCTTCTACGACGACACGCTCAACTCCGCCAACTATCACGAGTGGCTCCAGCGGTGGGCCGTGCACTACGTGGTGCTGCCCAAGGACGAGCCCGACGGGGACGGCGGTCAGCGTGAGCGGCAGCTCCTGCGGCGCGGGCTGCCGTATCTGAAGCAGGTGTGGGGCGACGACAACTGGCAGCTGTTCCAGGTGACCGACCCGGCGTCGCTCGCCGAGCCGAACGCGGTCGTGGACCGGGCCGAGCAGGGCGAGCTGACCATGGAGGTGAGCAGGCCGGGGCGCATCACCATCCGGATCCCGTACTCGCCGTGGCTGAGCATCGTGGACGCCGACGGCAAGAAGCTGGAGCCGCCGCAGGAGACCAAGGCGTCCAAGCACCGGGCCGAGGGCGAGCCCAAGGCGTACCACAACGTCAACGGCTGTCTGCTGGAGACGGAGGAGGACTCCGAGGGCGACCGGTGGACGGTGCTGCTGGCGCCGAAGGCGGGGACCTACCGGCTGGCCGCGCCGTACACGGTGCCGCGCGGGACGCCCTGCCCGGACGAGTGGAAGTGACCGTTCCCGGCGCCTGAGCGGAAGGGAGCCCGGACCGCTCAGCGCAGCCGGTCGACGTACCGGTCGGTGCCCGGCACCGTGGGGACGAACGGGGCCACCAGCTCCACCCGGCCCAGACCGGACTCGGCGAGGGCCGTGTCGAGTCCGGTGAAGTGCTCCTCCCAGCACTCCCGCGGGTCCCTCTCCAGGAACCACAGCAGGGTCAGCCGGGTGTCGACGCCCTCGACCTGCCGTACGTAGGTCATGCGGTCGCCGGGCAGGGGCGTCGGGCGGAAGACGGTCACCAGGGCGGTCGGGGAGCCCGCGAGACGCCGGGGCAGATGGCGGGCGCGGAGCCAGTCGAGGAGCTCGGCGCGCCCGGCGCCGGACTCCGCGTCGACGACCTCCAGCACCAGGCCCTGGTAAGGGTGGTCGAGGGCGTGCCGGTCCCTCGGGCCGGCCGCGCCGTCGCGGTAGACGGTCGTCTCGTGGTCCTGGAACGCGGTGAGGACGTGGGTGCGGTCGTGGTAGACGCGGGCGTCCCGGTTGAGCCGCTTGTTGATCGCGACGGTCCACTTCATGTGCTCGTCGTAGCGGCCCTCGGTGATCCAGTACGTCGAGAGGTAGCAGCCCGCGGTCACCGGCTGGGCGACCGCCGACTTCTCCGGGTAGCGCAGGAGTTGCAGGTCCCGGGTGGCGACCCAGCGGCGGCCCGCGTACATCCAGGGCATGGCCATCGCGCCGGCGTAGTAGTGGTCGTCCTCGTACCAGCGGTTGTAGGCGTACTCGTGGCCCGGGTGCGGCTCGACCATGGTGATCAGGGCGTGGCCGGGGCGGACGCCGTAGGGACCGGTGGCGGCCAGTTCGGCGTACGCGTCCACGTCACGGCGGGTCTCCTCGCTCATGCCGTTCCCCTTCCTCGTTCCTGCGGCCGCCTCCGGCCTCTTCCGTCCTCTTCCGTCCTCTCCCGGACGCCCATACTCTGACGGTCCGTCAGACAATGCGCCATACCCGGGAGGTACGCGATGTCACTGCTGGACGGCAAGACCGTCGTCGTCTCGGGGGTCGGGGCCGGGCTCGGTCATCAGGTGGCGGCGGCGGTGGTGCGGGACGGCGGGAACGCCGTGCTGGGGGCGCGGACGGAGGCGAACCTCGCCAAGAGCGCCGCGGAGATCGACCCGGACGGCGCGCGCACCGCGTACCGGGCGACCGACATCACCGACGAGGGGCAGTGCGCGGCGCTGGCGGGGCTGGCCGCGGAGCGGTTCGGCGGGATCGACGCGGTGGTGCACGTGGCGGCCTGGGACTCCTACTTCGGCGGCCTGGAGGACGCGGACTTCACGACCTGGCGGTCGGTGCTCGACGTGAACCTGCTGGGCTCGCTGCGGATGACGCGGGCGTGCCTGCCGGGGCTGAAGGCGGCCCCCGGCGGCGGGTCGGTGGTGTTCATCGGGACCCAGTCGGCGGTGGCCGCCCCCTCGCAGGTGCGGCAGGCGGCGTACGCGGCGTCGAAGGGGGCGCTGACGAGCGCGATGTACTCGCTGGCGCGGGAGCTGGGGCCGTACCGGATCCGGGTCAACACCGTACTGCCGGGCTGGATGTGGGGGCCGCCGGTGCAGGCGTACGTGCAGTTCACCGCGCACACCGAGGGGGTGCCGGAGGGGGAGGTGCTGTCCCGGCTGACCGAGCGCATGGCACTGCCGGAGCTGGCGACGGACGGGGACGTGGCGGACGCGGCGGTGTTCCTGGCGTCCGACCGGGCGCGGGCGATCACGGGACAGTCGCTGCTGGTCAACGCCGGGGAGCTGATGCGCTGAGCCCTGTCCGCACCTCCCACAGACTGTTCATATAGGTGAACCAAGGTCAGCTAGCAGAACTATTTTGCTTGCTCTTGACCTCCCGCTCGCTTGTCGTGCCCACGCACAACCACCCACGATGAGCGGGCACTTCGCGGCCTGAGGAGCCCACTCCCCGCTCAGGCGAAGTGCCCACCAGCTGAGCGGAGTTCACAAGGCGGACCCTGGAAGGGGGCTCATGAACAGTCTCGACTGGGCCGTGCTCATCGGGTACTTCGGCGTGATGGTCGCGATCGGCGTCTGGTCGCACAAGCGCGTGGACGACGTCAGCGACTTCTTCACCGCCGGCGGGAAGATGCCGTGGTGGCTGTCCGGCATCTCGCACCACATGTCGGGCTACAGCGCGGTGATGTTCACCGGGTACGCGGGCATCGCCTACACCTACGGCGTGACGTCGTTCGTGACCTGGTCCTTCCCCATCGCGCTCGGCATCGCCATCGGGTCGAAGCTGTTCGCGCCGCGGATCAACCGGCTGCGCTCCCGGCTGCACGTGGCCTCGCCGCTGGAGTACCTGAAGAACCGCTACAACCTCCCCACCCAGCAGGCGCTGGCCTGGTCCGGCATGCTGCTGAAGATCGTGGACGTCGGCGCGAAGTGGGCCGCGATCGCGACCCTGCTGTCCGTGTTCACCGGGGTCTCCCTGAACCAGGGCATCCTGATCACCGGCGGCATCACCGCCGTGTACTGCACCATCGGCGGGCTGTGGGCCGACGCGCTGACCGAACTCGGCCAGTTCGTCATCCAGTTGCTGGCGGGCGTCTCGATGTTCGTCGCGGTGGTGCTGAAGCTCGACGACAAGGGGATCGGGTTCTTCGACGCGTGGGACGAGCCCGCGCTGCACGGCCACGGCGACGGGCTGGCCGGCCCGTACGGCACGGTGTTCCTGCTCGCCTTCCTTTTCATCAAGCTCTTCGAGTACAACGGCGGGATGCTCAACCAGGCCCAGCGCTACATGGCCACGGCCGGGCCGCGCGAGGCCGAGCGCTCGGCCCGGCTGTCCGCCGCGCTGTGGCTGGTGTGGCCGGTGGTCCTGTTCTTCCCCATGTGGATGTCACCGCTGCTGGTGCACGCCCAGAAGCCGGACGGCTCCGACTCCTACGGCCTGATGACCGAACAGCTCCTGCCGCACGGTCTGCTGGGCCTGGTCGTCGTCGGCTTCTTCTCGCACACCATGGCCATGTGCTCCTCCGACGCCAACGCGATCGCGGCGGTGTTCACCCGGGACGTGGCCCCGGTCCTGTCCGAGCGGGCCCGGTCCTGGAACGCGCGGTCCGGGCTGGTCGCGGCCCGGATCACCACGGTCGTCTTCCTCGCCCTGTCGATGTCGGTGGCGACCCAGGTCAACTCGCCGACGTTCAAGGACATCATCACGGTCGTCATCAAGTGGGTGGCCGGACTGATGGGGCCGATCGCGATCCCGATGATGCTCGGCCTGCTGCGGCCCTTCCGCCGGTCCGGCCCGACGGCCGCGCTCACGAGCTGGGCGATGGGCCTGCTGGCCTTCTGGCTGGTCAACTACCCGATCAACTGGAACGTCGACGGCGGGGTGCCGTTGCAGTACCAGGTGTCGATCCCGCTGGCGGTCTCCCTGGTCCTCTACGTCCTGATCGGCTTCCTCAGGCCCGAGGACACCCCGGAGCGGCTGGCCGTCATCGAGCGGATCAACTCCGACGGGGACGGGGCGGCGGCCACGGCGGCCGTACCCGCTCCGATGGCCGGGGGTACCGACGCGGCGGTGAAGGACGACGTCGGCCGGTGAGCCCGGCGGCCCGAGGGGGGCGGTCGGCCGCCGGGCCGACCACGCCGGGCGGCGGGGCTCAGGTCCCTCGCGGGTAGCGCGCCAGCCATCCCGGGGACGCCCCCGCAGGACTGTGCAGCGCGGCCCCCTGGGTCATCTCCATCGCGAAGTCGTCGGCGAGTTCCAGGATCGTGGGACGGCCCTCCAGCTCGGCCAGCCAGGCCGGGGGCAGGGCCGTCTCGCCGTACAGCGCGCCGAGGAGCCCGCCGGCCATGGCGCCCGTGGGGGCGGAAGGACCTCCGTGGTTCACGGCGAGCCGCAGTCCGTGCCGCACGTCCTCGCCCGCCAGCGCACAGTAGACGGCGGCGGCCAGCAGGCCCTCCGCCGTGCCGGACGCGGACATCTCCGCCACCCGCTCCGGCGTCGGCGATCCCGGCCGGGCCGCGGCCAGCGCGTACTGGAGTGCGTCGGAGACCGCCTGGTGTCCCGGGCGGGAGGCGAGCAGCGCGAGCGCGTACTGCACGGCTCCTTCGAGGCTCTCGCCCCGGGCGAGCCCGTGCACGATCACCGCGTACGCGCCGGCCGCGAGACAGGCGTTCGGATGTCCGTGGGTCTGCGCCGCGCACTCCACGGCGAGCTGCACGACCAGCAGCGGCTCCCAGCCCACCAGCAGCCCGAAGGGCGCCGACCGGGCCGCAGCCTGCGGACCGGCCTCGCCTGGGTTCTTCGGCGCCTCCAGCGTGCCCATGGTGTCGTCGGCGAGGCCGAGCAGCAGGGCCCGGGTGGGGTCCCGGCGCGCGTACAGCCACTCCTCGCGGGCGAGCCACCCGTCGTCCTTGCGGCGCTCGTCGGGCCCCCAGTCGCGCTGGGTGGCGGCCCAGCGCAGATACGCCCGGTGCAGGTCGGTCGGCGGATGCCAGACGCCCGTGTCGCGCCGCACCTGCGCCCGTATCAGTCCGTCCACCGTGAACAGCGTGAGCTGGGTGAGATGGGTGACGGCCCCGCGCCGCCCGTACGCGGGCACCGGCTCGACGACGCCGTCCGCCCCGTGGGCCTCGCGGATCGCGTCGATGCCGAGCCCGTCGACGGGCGCGCCCAGCGCGTCCCCGAGCGCCACGCCGAGCAGCGTGCCGCGCACCCGCCCGCGGAAGTCCTGCTGCTCGGCACGGCCCCAGACAGCGCCGGTCGTCGCACCCACCAAGACCTCCCGTGGCACCGTCCGTCGTACGACAGGGCAGCACTGTAATGGACCCGGAACGAGCACTTCAGGCAGTGGATCGGTATGCGTCGAGTAACCCGAGTGGTCGCTTGTGGTCAGTTTTCGGCCAGAAATGGCGACCCGGGACTCGGTGCACGGGGAGCGGGCGGTCAGTCGACGACGGTGACCTTCGTGCCCGTCGAACCGAAGGCCCACAGCGCCGTACCGTCCGCCTTGGGCATCCGGATGCCGCCGGTGGGGCTGCCCGAGGCGGGCGGGGGCGAGGCGCCGTTCACCGCGTTGGAGAAGGCGATGTTGACGCCGGAGGCGGTGGCGAAGTACATGATGTGCTCGATCGCGACGCCGTCGGAGCCGGTGGTGGCGTCCTTGCGGAGCGAGACCGTGTACTTGCCCGCGGCCGGACTCACCGTGCCGGGCCAGACCGTGAAGGTGCGGCTCGTGGCGTCGCTCGCGTCGACCAGCCAGACGCGGTGCTGCCCGAGGGAGTAGACGATCCGGCGGCCGGCGCCCGAGCCGTCGGGCACCGCCGCGGGCTTCTTCGCGGTGGGCGCGGGGCGGGGGCTCGCCGAGGCGGACGCCGAGGCCGACGCCGTGGGGGCGGGCCGGCCGGTGGCCGAGGCCACGGGGCGCGCGCCCTGGTCCGCCTGCACGGCCAGGGTGGTGACCACGGCGATGGCCCCGACCGTCAGGCCGGTGACCCAGACCGACGAGGGAAGCCGTCTGGCAGGCACGGGCACGCGTCTCCTCCGCTCCAGGCCCCATCGAACATGGGGCCGGATCATCGTACTGCGAGCCCTCGGCGGCCCGGCCCCGCGGTCCGGGCGCCCGGCCGGGCACCCTCGGCCCGTCCGGCGCCCGCCCCGCGCGGTCTCAGTCCAGTACCGGCAGCAGCTCCGGCAGATGTCCGTCCGACGCCCGCGCCGCCCGCTGCCGCTCCTGCGGCACCTCGCCGTACAGCGTGGTGCGCGGCCTCGCCGGCCGGCCGGCCGCCTCCGCCACCGCGACCAGGTCCTTGACCGACTTGTAGGAGCCGTACGACGAGCCCGCCATCCGCGAGATCGTCTCCTCCATCAGCGTGCCGCCCAGGTCGTTCGCCCCGGAGCGGAGCATCTCCGCCGCACCCTCCGTGCCCAGCTTCACCCAGCTGGTCTGGATGTTCGGGATGTACGGGTGCAGCAGCAGCCGCGCCATCGCCGTCACCGCGCGGTTGTCCCGGGTCGAGGGGCCGGGACGCGCGATGCCCGCCAGGTAGACCGGCGCGTTGGTGTGGATGAACGGCAGCGTCACGAACTCCGTGAAACCGCCCGTCCGCTGCTGGATCCCCGCCAGCGTGCGCAGATGGCCCAGCCAGTGGCGGGGCTGGTCCACATGTCCGTACATCATCGTCGAGGACGAGCGGATGCCCAGCTCGTGCGCCGTGGTCACCACCTCGATCCAGGTCGCGGCCGGCAGCTTGCCCTTGGTCAGCACCCAGCGGACCTCGTCGTCGAGGATCTCCGCCGCCGTCCCCGGGATCGAGTCCAGCCCGGCCTCCTTCGCCGCCGTCAGCCACTCGCGGATCGACAGGCCGGTCCGGGTCGCGCCGTTGACGACCTCCATGGGCGAGAAGGCGTGCACGTGCATGCCGGGGACGCGTTCCTTGACCGCCCGCGCGATGTCGAAGTACGCCGTGCCGGGCAGGTCCGGGTGGATGCCGCCCTGCATGCAGACCTCCACCGCGCCCACCTCCCACGCCTGCTGGGCGCGGTCGGCGACCTGGTCCAGGGAGAGCGTGTAGGCGTCCGCGTCGGTGCGGCGCTGAGCGAAGGCGCAGAAGCGGCAGCCGGTGTAGCAGACGTTGGTGAAGTTGATGTTGCGGGTGACGATGTACGTGACCTCGTCGCCGACCGCGGATCTGCGGACGTCGTCCGCGACCGCGCACAGCGCGTCCAGCGCCGGGCCGTCCGCGTGCAGCAGGGCCAGCGCCTCGTCGTCGGTCAGCTTCGTCGGGTCGTCGGCCGCCGTCGCCAGGGCCGCGCGGACGTCCGTGTCGATGCGCTCCGGCGCCATGCCGGGCGCGGCCGCCTCGCGCAGGGCGCCCCAGTCGCCGTACACCTCGTCGAAGTCGTCGCGCCGGTCGGACGTACGGCCGTCGGTGTCGATGGTGCGGTGCAGGTCGGTGCGGCCGGTGGCGGTGAACGCCTCCTCCGGCTCCTGCCACGGCCTGCCCTCGACCACCGCGTCCGGCAGGGCCAGGCCGGTCTCCGGGTCCGCGAGCGCCCGTACGTGCGGCAGCAGCCGCGGGTCCAGCCAGGGTTCGCCGCGGCGGACGAACTCCGGGTAGACGCAGAGGCGTTCGCGCAGTTCGAAGCCCGCCGCCGCGGAACGCGCCGCGAGTTCCTCGATCTGCGGCCAGGGGCGCTCGGGGTTGACGTGGTCGATGGTGAGCGGGGAGACCCCGCCCCAGTCGTCGATGCCGGCGCCGATGAGCCGCTCGTACTCCGAGTCCACGAGGTTGGGCGGGGCCTGGAGACAGGCGGAGGGGCCCATGATGAGCCGGGCCACGGCCACGGTGGCGACGAGCTCGTCCAGTTCGGCGTCCGGCATGCCGCGCATCGCCGTGTCCGGCTTGGCGCGGAAGTTCTGGATGATCAGTTCCTGGATGCCGTGGTAGGCGCGGGCGGTGCGGCGCAGCGCGAACAGGGAGTCCGCGCGCTCCTCGTAGGTCTCGCCGATCCCGATCAGGATGCCGGACGTGAACGGGACCGAGGAGCGCCCCGCGTCCTGGAGGACCCTCAGCCGGACGGCCGGCTCCTTGTCCGGGGAGCCGTGGTGCGGGCCGCCGGGCTCGGACCACAGCCGGGTGGCGGTGGTCTCCAGCATCATGCCCATGCTGGGCGCGACCGGCTTCAGGCGCTGGAAGTCCGTCCACGTCACGACGCCCGGGTTGAGGTGCGGGAGCAGGCCCGTCTCCTCCAGGATGCGGACGGAGATCGCCCGGACGTAGGCGATGGTGTCGTCGTAGCCGTGCGCGTCGAGCCATTCGCGGGCCTCGGGCCAGCGGTCCTCGGGCTTGTCGCCGAGGGTGATGAGGGCTTCCTTGCAGCCGAGCGCGGCGCCCTTGCGGGCGATGTCGAGGACCTCGTCGGGCGACATGAACATCCCGTGCCCGGCGCGGCGCAGCTTGCCCGGGACGGTGACGAAGGTGCAGTAGTGGCACTTGTCCCGGCACAGCCGGGTGAGCGGGATGAAGACGCTCTTGGAGTAGGTGATGACGCCGGGGCGGCCGGCCGCCTCGAGGCCCGCGTCCCGCACCCGGGCGGCGGACGCGGCGAGGTCGTCGAGGGCCTCGCCGCGGGCCTGGAGCAGCACCGCCGCCTCGCCGGCGTCGAGGGCGACGCCGTCCCGGGCACGTCTGAGGGCGCGACGCATGGAGTTCTCGGTGGGGCCGGCGGGGCCGGTTCCGGAGGTCGCGGGAGTCGTCATCCTTCGAGCATACGATCGCGCTGATCAGGTCTGACGAGTCATGTCCGAAACGCTCCGCACCACGGGCGGTGACACGACGTCACCTCGGACGGCCCTTCCGGCCAGGCGTCCCGGGTGCGCTTCCGGCCGGCCGTCCCGCGTTCGCTCCCGGCCGTCCCGCGTGGGCGTCGGACCGGGCGCTCCGCACGGCCTGTCCCTCTCCGAAAGCCCGCGCTCCCCTTCCCTTGCACGGGAGTTCACGTCCGGGCAGAAAGCTGGCGGACACCACCCCGCACCACCTCCGCACCACCCGTGCCATGTCATCGACGACACCTGGGGAGCCGCAGCATGTGCGAGGAACACGCCGGAATCGCAAGACGCGCCCTGTTCGTGACGGGAGCGGCCGCCGCCCTTACGTTGGGAAGCGTGAGCTTCGCCGCGGCGGACGGCCGGGACCAGGAGACGAGGACGGTGCGCGGCACGCTGCCCACCGGCTCGCCGGACTTCGTGTACGTCCCGCTCGAAGTGCCCGCCGGAGTGCGGGAGCTCAAGGTCGCGTACAGCTACGACAAGCCGTCCGTCCCGGCCGGCACCGCGGGCAACGCCCTGGACATCGGCGTCTTCGACGAGCACGGCACCGAGCTCGGCGGCCGGGGCTTTCGCGGCTGGTCGGGCGGGGCGCGCTCGGAGTTCTTCGTCCGGGCGGACGACGCGACGCCCGGCTACCTCCCGGGTCCGGTGCGCGAGGGCACCTGGCACATCGCCCTCGGCCCCTACACGGTGGCGCCGCAGGGACTGAACTACGAGATCACCGTCACGCTGACGTACGGGGAGCCGGGCGTCACGCCGGAGCCGGTCCACCCGCCCGCCCGGGCCAAGGGGCGGGGGCGGGCCTGGTACCGGGGCGACTGCCATCTGCACTCCTGGCACTCCGACGGCCGCCGCACCCCGGCGGAGATCGCGGCGCTGGCGCGCGCGGCGGGCCTGGACTTCATCAACTCCTCCGACCACAACACCCACTCGGCGCACGCGCACTGGGCGGACGCGGCCGGCGACGACCTGCTGGTCATGCTGGGCGAGGAGGTCACCACGCGCAACGGCCACGTCCTGGCGCTCGGCACGGAACCCGGGACCTTCGTCGACTGGCGCTACCGGGCCCGCGACAACCGCTTCGGCCGGTTCGCCCGCCGGATCCGCGGTGCGGGGGGCCTGGTCGTCCCCGCCCACCCGCACGCCACCTGTGTCGGCTGCGGCTGGAAGTTCGGCTTCGGGGACGCGGACGCGGTGGAGGTGTGGAACGGTCCGTACACCCCGGACGACGAGGTGACGCTGGCCGACTGGGACAACATGCTCGTCGCGTCGGTGCGGGAGGGCGGCCGGGGCTGGATCCCGGCGATGGGCAACAGCGACGCCCACCGGGACCCGGACGTGGTGGGCTCCCCGCAGACGGTGGTGCTGGCCGACGACCTGACCCGGGAGGCGGTCCAGGAGGGCATCCGGGCGGGCCGCTCCTACGTGGCCGAGTCGAACCGGCTCTCGCTGTCCTTCACGGCGACCGGGCCCCGGGGCGAGCACGCGGGCATCGGCGGCCGCCTGGCGGTGTCCCGGGACGCCCCGGTCTCGGTCCGGCTGGAGGTGACCGGCGCCCCGCGCTGCACGGTCCGCCTCGTCACCGACCAGGGGGTCCTGTTCACCGCCGACCCGCTGCCGGTGTCCGGCACGGGCACGGTCGAGTGGGCCACGACACCGCAGTACGCGACCTACGTACGGGCGGAACTGCGGCACGAGGCGGCGGGGCCGCTGCCCGGGGCGCTGGCGGCGTTCACCAACCCGATCTTCCTGGGCCGCTAGCCCGCCTGGGCCACCTGCTCCTGGACAGGTCCCAGGGCCAGGTCCGCGACGACCGCCGCGTGGTCCGAGGGCCACATCCCGTCGACCGGCCCGTCCCCGGCCCGCCGTACGGCCTTCACATGGCCGAGGCCGTCGGGGCCGGGCGGGCCGACGTGGACGTAGTCGATGCGCACGGGCGGGCTCTGGGGGCCGACGAAGCCGTTGGCCGGGTCCCAGGTGGCCCAGGGGGCCGCCGGGTCGGCGTACTCCCAGGCGTCGAGGAAGACCTGTCCGGGGGCGGCCGGAGCCGTCTTGCAGCCCCCGAACCGCCGGATCTCGTCGGAGTCCGGCCAGGCGTTGAAGTCACCCGTCACGACCGGCGGGAAGTCGGTGCCGTCCCGGTGCGCGGCGACGAACTCCGCGAGCGCGGTGACCTGCTCGACCCGTACGGCCGAGGCGTCGATGGCCGAGGTGAGATGGACGGTGAAGAAGGGCACCTCGTGGGCGGGGGTGGCGATCCGGGTGTGCAGGGCGAGCCGTCCGTCGTACAGGTCGTCGGGGGCCGGCAGCCGCAGCACCTCCTGGGCCACGATCGGCCAGCGGCTGAGCACGGCGTTGCCGATCTCGACCGTCGGGTCGCCTATCCGCCGCTGCCAGCGGTCCGAGGCGTCGGACGGGGCCCAGGCCCAGTGCATCCCGAGGTCGGCCGCCAGCCACTGCGCGAGGTTCTCACCGCCGCACTCCCACACCTCCTGGAGTCCGACGACATCGGGCCGCAGCTCTCTGAGCACGGCCAGGATCGCCTTCTGCCGCTCCTGCCAGGGGCCGAACCGCCACCAGAGGTTCCAGGTCACGACCCGCATCCGCAGTCACCAGCTCTCGTCGCGCGACATCGGGGACCATTGAAGCAACTCCCTTGTGCCACACACCAGACCTGACAGGAGCCTCACAGGCAATGTCCCGTCACACCGACCTCAGATTCCGCGCGACGACGGCCTTCCAGCGGCACGTCGCCAACCCGCTCGTGCGCCGGCTGCCGTTCCAGACGCTCCTGGAGACCACCGGCCGCGTCTCCGGCCTGCCCCGGCGCACCCCGCTCGGCGGCCGCCGGGTCGGCGACTCCTTCTGGCTGGTCTCGGAGTTCGGGGACCGCTCGCAGTACGTCCGCAACATCCAGGCGGACCCACGGGTGCGGGTGCGCATCCGGGGCCGCTGGCACGAGGGCACGGCGCATCTCCTGCCCGACGACGACCCGGTGGCCCGGCTGCGCACCCTGCCCCGCGGCAACAGCACGGCGGTACGCCTGCTGGGGACGCGGCTGCTGACGGTGCGGGTGGATCTGGGCGGGGGCCGGTCATGACGGAGGGTCCCGGTCACCCCGGCCAGACGATCGACTGGACCTCGCTGTAGGCGTGCAGGGCGTAGGAGCCGACGTCGCGGCCGACGCCGCTCCTGCGGAACCCGCCGAAGGGGGCCTCCATGTTGCGGCCGACGGTGTTGACGCCGACCCCGCCGGTGCGCAGTTGTCGTGCCACCCGGAAGGCGCGGGCCACGTCCGCGGACCAGACGTAGTCGATCAGCCCGTAGTCGCAGTCGTTGGCGAGGGCCACCCCCTCGTCCTCCTCGTCGAAGGGGATGACGACGACCACCGGGCCGAAGATCTCCTCGCGGGCCACCCGCAGGTCGTTGGTGCAGTCGGCGAGGAGCGTCGGGGCGACGTAGAACCCCCGCTCCAGGGGCGGGCGTTCGCCGCCCGCCACGACCACCGCGCCCTCCTTGCGGCCCAGTTCGACGTACGACTCGACCCGGTCGCGGTGCGCCGCCGAGATCACCGGCCCGACGACCGTGTCCGGCTCCCGCGGGTCGCCGACCTTCAACCGGCGCGCGTAGGCGGCCAGTCGGTCCACCAGACGCCCGTACACCCCGCGCTGGGCCAGCACCCGGGTCGGGGCCGTGCAGATCTGCCCGCTGTAGAAGGAGAAGGTGGTGCCGATGCCGGCCACCGCCGAGTCGAGGTCCGCGTCGTCGAGGACCAGCGCCGCGCCCTTGCCGCCCAGCTCCATCAGCTGGCGCTTCATGTGCCGCCCGCACACCTCGGCGATGCGCTGCCCGACCGCCGTGGAACCGGTGAAGCTGACCATGTCGACGTCCGGTGACTCCACGGCCGCCTCGCCGACCGCGACCGAGCGGCCGGAGACGACGTTCACGACCCCGCGCGGCACCCCCGCCTCCTCCAGCGCCCGCGCCATCCGGTAGACGGACAACGGGTCCTGCGGGGCCGGTTTGACCACCACCGTGTTGCCCATGGCCAGGGCGGGGGCGATCTTCCCGGCCGGGTTCGCCCAGGGGTTGTTGTACGAGGTGACGCAGGCGACCACCCCGACCGGCCGACGGGCGGCGAGCGCGCCCATGACCGCCGCCTTGCCCATCGGCCCGGCCTCGTTGATCTGCGGTTGCACCGGCCACTCGGCCGGCTCCACGCGCGCGTAGCGGCGGAAGCGGGCCGCGGCCACGCCCACCTGCATCGCCCGCGCGGTGGCCGTGGTGGCGCCGGTCTCCGCCCGCGCCAGCTCCGCGTACGGCACCAGCCGGGCGCGGACGATGTCCGCCGCACGGGCCAGGATCGCCGCCCGCTCCTCGGGCGCGGTGCGCGACCAGGGCCCGAACGCCTCACGGGCCGCCGCGCAGGCCGCGCGCACCTGCTCCGGCGAGGCCTCCGGCGCCGAGCCGACCGTGCCCTCGGTCGCCGGGTCGGTCACCTCGTAGCACCCGCCGTCCGGCTCCACCCAGGCGCCGCCGACGAACAGCTTGCCGCCGTCGCCCTCCTGCTTCCCGCCGTCGCTCACCTCGTGCCCACCGTCCGGGTGTCCCGTCCCGAGCGCAGGACGCGGCCCGGCACGGAGCCGGTCACCACGTCGTCCCGGATCACCGCGGTCCCGTTGACCCAGACCGCCCGCACCCCGATCGCCCGGGAGTCCAGCCGCGGGCTGTCTCCCGGCAGGTCGTGCACCAAGGTGGCCTTGCCCGCGTCGATCCGCTCCGGGTCGAAGAGCACCAGGTCCGCATGCCAGCCCTCCCGCACCCGGCCCCGCTCGCGCAGTCCGAACAGCCGCGCCGGGTCGTCGGTCAGCATCTTCACCGCCTGCTCCAGGCCCGCCAGCTTCCGGCCGCGCAGGCAGTCCCCGAGGAAGCGGGTGGTGTACGGGGCTCCGCACATGCGGTCCAGGTGCGCGCCCGCGTCGGAGCCGCCGAGCAGGACGTCCTCGTGCTGCCAGGTCTCGACCCGCAGGGCCCAGGAGGCGGGGTCGTTGTCGGTGGGCATGGGCCACAGGACGGTACGGAGCTCGTCGGCGGCGCAGATCTCCACCAGGCAGGTGAAGGGGTCCTGGCCGCGTTCGGCGGCGATGTCCCGCACCACCCGGCCGGTCAGGCCCTCGTTGGCCGGGCTGTAGGTGTCGCCGATGACGTACCGGCCGAAGTTCACCAGCCGCCGGAAGACCCCGGCCTCCGGGGAGTTCGCGCGCCGCACCAGCTCGGCCCGCACGCCGGGGTCCCCGAGCCGCGTGATCCGCTCGGGCACGGGCAGGCCCAGCACCGGGCCCCAGCCGGGGATCAGGTTCAGCGCGCAGAACGTGCCCAGCGACATGTTCATCGGCGTGAGGATCGGCATGGTCAGGGCGACCACCCGGCCGCCCGCCTTGCGGGCCCGCTCGCTCGCCGTGAGCTGCCGCGGCACCCGCTCCGGGACCGCCGCGTCGACGGTGAGGACGTTCCAGTTCAGGGGGCGCCCGGCGGCCGCGCTCAGCTCCACGAGCAGATCGATCTCGGCATCGCTGAACCGGTCCAGACAGCCCGCGACGATCGCCTCGATCTGGGTGCCCCCGTGCTCGCCGACGGCCTTGCTCAGGGCGAGCAGCTCGGCGGGCAGCGCGTGCCGCGACGCGACCGGCTTCCCGTCGCCGTCCGAGTGCGTGGTGGACTGGGTGGTCGAGAAGCCCCAGGCACCGGCGTCCATCGCCTCGTGGAAGATCCGCAGCATCGCGTCGAGCTGCTCGGCCGACGGCTGCCCGCCCACCGCGTCCGCCCCCATGACGTACCGCCGCAGCGCGCAGTGGCCGACCATGAAGCCCGCGTTGACGGCGATCCGGCCCTCCAGGGCGTCCAGGTACTCGCCGAAGGTGTGCCAGTTCCAGGGCGCCCCCTCCTCCAGGGCGACCAGGGACATGCCCTCGACCTTGGACATCATGCGGCGGGTGTAGTCGGCGTCCTCGGGGCGGCCCGGGTTCAGCGGCGCGAGCGTGAACCCGCAGTTCCCGGCCGCGACCGTGGTCACCCCGTGGTTGAGGGACGGGGTCGCGTACGGGTCCCAGAACAGCTGGGCGTCGTAGTGGGTGTGCGGATCGACGAACCCGGGAGCGAGGACGAGCCCGGTGGCGTCCTCGCCGGTCCGGGATTCCTCGGTGACAGCGCCGATGGCAGCGATACGACCGTCGCGAATACCGACGTCGGCGGCGAAGGCGGGCGCGCCGGTCCCGTCCACGACGGTCGCGCCCTTGATTACATGATCAAGCATGGGGCTCCCTTTCCGATGCGGGCACCCGCCCTGCCTGAAGGGGCGCGGGGCTGTGTCGATGTGCGGCTCCGCCGCGTGGGTGCGACCAGCCACAACGCACCCGCACCCCGCAACGGCGATTACGCGGCATCCCGGAACCGGGTCGTCCGATGAACAGGATCCGTGTCGATCTTCGGAACAACGTGCTCCCCGATCAGCCGGATCGTCTGCAACGTCTCCTCCTTCGGCACCCCCACCGGCAGCCCGAAGCTCAGCTGGTCCGCCCCCGCCTGCTCCCACCGCTTGCACTGCCGCAGCACCTCGTCGGGGTCGCCGCAGATCAGCAGCTCCTCCTCGATCAGCAGCTCCACGAACTCCGGCGTGTACTCCGGCAGCGTCTCCGGCCACACCGGGAACCCCTCGGGCCGAGGGAAGGTGTCGTGGTACCGGAACACCAGGGACGGCAGGTAGTGCAGCCCGCCGGACGCGGCGATCCGGATCGCCTCGTCGTGCGTGGGTGCGCAGATCGCCGTCGTCGTCACCATGACGTTGTCGTTGACGAAGTCCCCGACCGGCTCGGCGTTCACGATCGCGGTCTTGTACTGCTCGAGCACCCACTCCATGTCGGAGACCTTCTGGATGCTGAACCCCAGGACGCCCAGCCCCTTCTTCGCCGCCATGGCGTACGACGGCGGGGATCCGGCGGCGTACCACATCGCGGGGTGCGACTTGCCGTACGGCTTCGGCAGCACCTTGCGCGGCGGCAGCTGCCAGTGTTTGCCCTGGAAGCCGACGTACTCGTCCTGGAGCCACATCTTGGGGAACTCGGCGATGGTCTCCTCCCAGATCTCCTTGGTGTAGTTCATGTCGGTCACACCGGGGATGAACCCGAGGATCTCGTGGGAGCCGGCGCCGCGCCCGCTGCCGAACTCGAAGCGGTTGCCGGTGAGATGGTCGAGCATGGCGACCTTCTCGGCCACCTTCACCGGGTGGTTGACCTGGGCGAGCGGGTTGAAGATCCCGGAGCCGAGGTGGATCCGTTCGGTGGCGTGGGCGAGGTAGCCCAGATAGACGTCGTTGGCGGAGAGGTGGGAGTACTCGTCGAGGAAGTGGTGCTCGGAGGCCCAGGCGTACTTGAAGCCGGACCGGTCCGCCTGGATGACGTACTCGGTCTCCTCCATCAGTGCCTTGTGCTCGGCGAGCGGGTCGGTCTCGGCGCGCTTGCCGACGTATCCCTGTACAAAGAGCCCGAATTCCACGGCGGTCCACCGTCCCAATTTTCCTGACGCTCCGTCAGATACCGTTCGTTGGCCGACTCTCGCACCGGCCGCTTCCACCGTCAATAGCTGACGAGGCGTCAGATAACACTGACCCCGGCCAGCCAGCCCCCGTCGATCACGAACGGCTGTCCGGTGATGTACGAGGAGTCGTCCGAGGTCAGGAACAGCGCCAGCCGGGCCACCTCCTCGGCCCGCCCGATCCGCCCGAGCGGCACGAGCTTGCGGTACAGCTCGTCCAGGGCGCGGCTCGTCTCCGCCGGATCCGCGCCCGGGTCCAGCCGCGCCGGGTTGGACATCGCGGTGTCGATGGCGCCGGGGCAGATCGCGTTGACCCGGATCCCCCGGCCGGCGAGCTCCAGCGCGGCGACCCGGGTGAGTCCGAGCACGGCGTGCTTGGTCGCGGAGTACGTCCCCACCGCCGCCATCCCGGTCAGCGCGGTGTAGGACGCCGTGTTGACGATGGTCCCGCCGTCGGCCAGCTCCGGCGCCACCGTCTTCATGCCCAGGAAGCAGCCGACCTGGTTCACCTGCACGACCTGCATGAACTCGTCGAGGGGCGTGTCCACGAGGGCGTTGAAACGCAGGATGCCCGCGTTGTTCACCAGCCCGTCGAGGCGGCCGTACGCCTGCTTCGCGGCGGCGACGACGGCCTGCCACTCCTCCTCCACACCCACGTCGAGGTGGACGTAGCGCGCCCCTATCTCCTTGGCGAGCGCCTCGCCCAGGTCGTCCAGCACATCCGCCACGACCACGCTCGCGCCCTCCGCCACGAAGAGCCGCGCCTCCTGCTCGCCCTGTCCGCGGGCCGCCCCGGTGACGATGACGACCCGCCCGTCCAGCTTGCCCATGCCACGCACTCCTCAGGTCAGGTGGGGCGCGACCTCGGCCCCGAACGCCTGCATCTGGTCGACGAGTTCGGTCCGGCTCCGGCTGCGGAACCGCACCTGGATCTGGTGCACGCCCATCGCCGGGTAGGCCCGCAGCGACTCGGCGAGGGCGTCGGGGCCGCCGGTGAGGGTGCGGCGGCCGACCTCCCAGCCGGGCGTGCCGACGTACAGCGGCTCGGTGATCGCGCCGACGGTGAGCGGCTGTGCGATCCCGGCCTCCGCGCGCAGCCGCCGCAGCCGGTCGATCCGGGCCGGCAGCCGGTCCCTCGGGTCGCCCTGCGGCAGCCAGCCGTCGCCCTTGAGCGCGGCCCGGCGCACGGCCGCGGGCGACGAACCGCCGACCCACACCGGCACCCGCTCCTGTGCGGGCCGGGGGCGCTGGCCGAGTCCCTCGAAGTCGTGGAACTTCCCGTGGTGGGAGGGGAATTCGTCAGGCCCCAGGGCCGTCCGGAGCGCGTCGATCGCCTCGTCGAGCACCGCTCCGCGCTGCCCGAAGTCCACCCCGAGCGCCTCGAACTCCTCCCGTACGTGTCCGGCGCCGACCCCGAGGATCAGGCGGCCGCCCGAGAGGTGGTCGAGGGTCGCGTACTGCTTGGCGGTCAGCAGCGGGTGGCGCAGGCCGACGATCGCGACATGGCTGAGCAGCCGGACGCGGGTCGTGGCGGCGGCCAGGTAGGCGAGGGTGGCGACCGGGTCGTACCAGACCGTGCCCATCGCCGGGGCCAGCCGGCGCGGGACGGCGACGTGGTCGCAGGTCGCGAGGTAGGCGAAACCGGCGCCCTCGGCGGCGCGGGCGAGGGCGATCAGGTCCTCGGGCCCGGCGTCCGCCTCCCAGGGTTCGGCGTAGAGGGTGCTCTGGGACTGGACGGGCAACTGGATGCCGTACGCCAGGACCGCGTCCCCGTCCGGGGCCGCGCGGCCGCCCTGGGGCGTCATACGGCGCCGCCCGGACCCTGCCACAGCCCGGCGTCCGTCAGCCCCAGCAGCTCGATCGCGTTGCGCCGGACGATCCGCTCGACGACGTCCGCCGCCAGGTGCCCCATCTGCGCCTCGCCGACCTGCCTCGACTTCGGCCAGGTGGAGTCGGAGTGCGGGTAGTCCGTCTCGTACAGGACGTTCCCGACCCCGATCGCGTCCAGGTTCCTGAGCCCGAAGGCGTCGTCGAAGAAGCAGCCGTGGACGTGCTCGGCGAACAGCTCGGACGGCGGACGGTGGACCTTGTCGGCGACTCCGCCCCAGCCCCGGTTCTCCTCCCACACCACGTCGGCGCGTTCGAGGATGTAGGGGATCCAGCCGATCTGGCCCTCGGCGTACATCACCTTCAGGTTCGGGAAGCGCTCGAACTTGCCGCTCAGCAGCCAGTCGACCATCGAGAAGCAGCAGTTGGCGAAGGTGATGGTGGAGCCGACGGCGGGCGGGGCGTCGGCGGAGGTGGACGGCATCCGGCTGGAGGAGCCGATGTGCATCGCGACGACCGTGCCGGTCTCGTCGCAGGCCGCGAGGAACGGGTCCCAGTCGTCGGTGTGCACGGAGGGCAGGCCGAGGTGCGGGGGTATCTCGGAGAAGGCGACGGCCCGCACCCCGCGGGCGGCGTTGCGCCGTACCTCGGCGGCGGCGAGTTCGGCGTCCCACAGCGGGATGAGGGTGAGCGGGATCAGCCGGCCGCGCGCCTGCGGCCCGCACCACTCCTCCACCATCCAGTCGTTGTAGGCACGTACGCACAGCAGGCCCAGCTCGTGGTCCCGGGCCTCGGTGAAGGTCTGCCCGCAGAAACGCGGGAAGGTGGGGAAGCACAGCGCGGACTGGACGTGGTTGACGTCCATGTCGGCCAGGCGCTGAGGCACGTCGTACGAGCCGGGCCGCATCTGCTCGTAGGTGATCACCTCCAGCTTGATCTCGTCCCTGCTGTAGCCGACGGCGGTGTCCAGGCGGGTGAGCGGGCGGTGCAGGTCCTCGTAGATCCACCAGTCGCCGAGCGGCCCGTCGTCGCCGCGCTCGCCCATGACGGGCTTGAAGCGTCCGCCGAGGAAGGACATCTCCTTCAGCGGCGCGCGCACGATCCTCGGCCCGGTGTCCAGGAACTTCTTCGGGAGCCGGTCCTGCCAGACGTCGGCGGGCTCCACGGTGTGGTCGTCCACGGAGATGATCAGCGGAAACGTGCTGTCGTGGGTGTCCATGCCGCCCACGGTAGCGCTGATCTGACGACCCGTCAGCTATGTGGTACGGGGCCCGGTCACCCGCGATCGCGTGGAGAGGTTGTGAGGGTCGTGCGGGAACCCCCGCGCAAGGCGGTCGCGTCTCTGTGATCGGCGTCTCGCGCGGCTGACGCATCCACCATGAACAAGGCAAACTGGCCTGGTTGTTGAGGCTGCCTAGGGAGACCCCGATGGACGACGGCGTACCGCGCGTGCCGGAGCAGCGGCTACCCGGCTCCGCCGCACAACCGGCGGCGCTGCGCTTCGGTCTGCTCGGACCGGTGCGCGCCTGGCGCGGCGAGGAACCGCTCGCCACGGGCTCGCCCCAGCAGCGTGCGCTGCTGGCCGCCCTGCTGCTGCGGGAGGGCCGTACGGCGACGGCGGCCGAGCTGATCGACGCGCTGTGGGGCGAGGAACCGCCCTCGCAGGCGCTGGCGGCGGTACGGACGTACGCCTCCCGGCTGCGCAAGGCGCTCGACCCCGGCGTCCTGGCCAGCGAGTCCGGCGGCTACGCGATCCGCTCGCCGGGCGCGGGGACGCTCGACCTGGCGGTGGCACAGGACCTGGCGGCCCGGGCCGAGAAGGCACGGAGCGCCGGCGACCTGGGCCGGGCGCGCGAGACGCTGGACCGGGCGCTGGCCCTGTGGGACGGGGAGACGCTGGCGGGGGTGCCGGGTCCGTACGCGGAGGCGCAGCGGGTCCGCCTGGAGGAATGGCGGCTGCAGCTCCTCGAATCGCGGCTCGACATGGACCTGGAGCAGGGCTGCCACGCCGAGGCGGTCTCGGAACTGACCGCCCTGACCGCGGCCCACCCGCTGCGCGAGCGGCTGCGTGAGCTGCTGATGCTGGCGCTGTACCGCAGCGGGCGGCAGGCGGAGGCGCTGGCGGTGTACGCGGACACCCGTCGGCTGCTCGCCGAGGAGCTGGGCGTCGACCCCCGGCCCGGTCTGCGCGACCTCCAGCAGCGGATCCTGCAGGCCGATCCGGGCCTCGCCGAGCCGTCGGCCCCGATGGCGGACCCCGCCTCGGCGGCGGTGCGCCCCGCCCAGCTCCCTGCGACCGTGCCCGACTTCACCGGCCGCGCCTCCTTCGTCGCGGAGCTCGGCGAGGTGCTCGCCTCCGCCGAGGGCCGGGTGATGGCGGTGTCGGCGCTGGCCGGGATCGGCGGCGTCGGCAAGACGACGCTGGCCGTGCACGTGGCCCACCGGGCCCGGTCGGCCTTCCCGGACGGACAGCTCTACGTCGACCTCCAGGGCGCGGGACCCCGGGCGGCGGAACCCGAGACGGTCCTGGGCTCCTTCCTGCGGGCCCTGGGCACGGCCGACTCCGCGATACCGGACTCCCTGGAGGAACGCGCGGCGCTGTACCGCTCGGTCCTGGACGGCCGCCGGGTCCTGGTGCTGCTGGACAACGCCCGCGACGCGGCCCAGGTACGGCCCCTGCTGCCGGGCACGGAGGGCTGCGCGGCGCTGGTGACGTCCCGGGTGCGCATGGTGGACCTGGCCGGCGCGCACCTGGTCGACCTGGACGTCATGTCCCCCGACGAGGCGCTGTCGCTGTTCACGAAGATCGTGGGCGAGGAGCGGGTGACGGCGGAGCGCGAGGCCGCCCTGGACGTGGTCGCGGCCTGCGGCTTCCTGCCGCTGGCGATCCGCATCGCGGCCTCCCGCCTGGCGGCCCGCCGCACCTGGACGGTCTCCGTCCTGGCGGCCAAGCTGGCCGACGAGCGACGCCGCCTGGACGAGCTCCAGGCGGGCGACCTGGCGGTCAAGGCCACCTTCGAACTGGGTTACGGACAGTTGGAACCGGCCCAGGCGCGGGCGTTCCGGTTGCTGGGGCTGGCCGACGGGCCGGACATCTCGCTGGCCGCGGCGGCCGCGGTGCTGGACCTGCCCCCGCAGGACACGGAGGACCTGCTGGAGTCCCTGATCGACACGTCCCTGCTGGAGTCGGCGGCGCCGGGCCGCTACCGCTACCACGACCTGGTCCGGCTCTACGCGCGTGCGTGCGCCGAACGCGACGAACAGCCGCCCAGCGAAAGGGACGCGGCGATGTCTCGGCTGCTGGACTTCTACCTGGCGACGGCAACCCGGGTCTACGCGATCGAACGGCCGGGGGACCGGACGGTAAACCATCTGGAATCGACCGAGTACGCCGGGCAGGAGTTCAGCGACGACACGAAAGCGCTGGACTGGCTGCACGCCGAGGCTGCCTGCATCCTCGCCTGCGTCCAGCAGTCCCTCGCCCCACGCACCCTGCACCGCGCGGTCGACCTGCTGCTCGCCGCCAAGGACCTGGCGGAATCCGGAGCAAGCTCCCTGCGCTACGAGGCCGCGACCCTCGCGGCCCGGGACACCGCGGCCGCGCTGGGCGACGCGCACGCGGAAGGGCGCGCACGCACCACGCTGGCCCAGGTCCTCAGCCGGGCCGGGCG
The DNA here is from genome assembly GCF_053597355.1 of Streptomyces sp. NPDC001443. Lineage (NCBI taxonomy): Bacteria > Bacillati > Actinomycetota > Actinomycetes > Kitasatosporales > Streptomycetaceae > Streptomyces > Streptomyces sp. NPDC001443. The sequence goes on along the minus strand of NZ_JBSFIA010000046.1, from coordinate 10,350 downwards.
CTTCGACGAGGCCGGTGTCGAGTCGGAGGCGGCCATCGAGCTCGGGCGCCGGACCGGCGACCCCTGGACGAACGGCAACGCCCACAACGAACAGGGGATCATCGCCAACTGCCTCAACCGGCGCAGCCTCAGCGAGGCGCATCTCCTGGAGGCGATCGACGCCTTCCGGGCCGACGGCAACCGGCCGGGCGAGGCCAGCGCACTGTGCAACCTCTCCCGGGTGCTCGTCTCCCTGGAACGCGTCTCCACCGCCATCGACCTGGTCCGCGAGGGCATCGCCATCTACGACGAACTCGGGCTCACGTTCCGTCTCGCCAACGCGCGGTACGCCCTCGGGATAGCCCTCGGCCATGCGGGACGGCAGGACGAGGCACTGACCGAACTCACCCAGTCGCTGGAGATGTTCGTGGTGAACCGCCAGCGCCTGTGGGAGGGGACCACGTACTTCCGGATCGCGCAGGTCCATCTCTCCGCCCGTCGCCCGGCCCAGGCCGCGCAGCTCGCGGAGCAGGCGCTGACGACCGGGTGCATCGGCGGGGAGTGGATGCGCGCCAACATCCTGACGCTGCTCGGGCGCTCCCTCCAGGGGCTGGGCCAGCTGGACCGGGCGCGCGCGTGCTGGCGCGAGGCGCTCACCATCCACGAAGGGGCGGGTGCGCCCGAAGCCGCCGAACTGCGCCACCTCCTGGCTCCGGCCGCGGTGGCCTGACACGGCCGAGCGGGGCGTTCATCGAACGTTTATGACCGGCTGTCAGTCTCAGGTCATCGATCCGCCGTCTCGGGGGAGGGGCGGATCGGGTGGATCACCCGGATAGGGTGAACGCCCTGGCGCGCCCGGTCGGCAACCCACGGGGGAGTTGCCGGGCGGGCACTGCCGATCAAGCACCATCACAGGGGAGTTCACAGACATGAGCGACACCGAGAAGGCCGAGATCGCCGAGGACATCACGACCCTCGACAGCCACATGCCGGTACCGCCCGCCGATGGCATCGTCACCACGATGGACAGCCACATGCCGGCACCGCCCGCCGAAGGCACCGTCACCACCATGGACAGCCACATGCCCGCCCCTCCGGCGCTGGACCTGGACGGCAAGTAGCAGAACCCGTCTCACGGGGGGATCGGCTGCGGCGGCGCGGAGGGGAAGCCGCCGCAGCCGAGGTACGTCCGGGGCCGAAGGATGATCCAAGCCGTTTTTCGGGGGTCATCCACAGGCGGCACGGTCAGCAGCCCCAGCGCCGGCTGGTCTCCACGTCGGCTGAGCCGAGCCCTCCGGGCCGAAGGGTGGGCCCGCCGGATCCCGGCCGACTTCCCTTCCGCTCACCAGCACGCCGTTTCCGAACACCCTGCGTAATCACCAGCCCCTGTCGTACCCGTAGCCATGGCACGGTCCGCGGAGGGAGCAGGATGACCGCACAGCGCATCGAACCCGGCGGCCCGGTCGTCCCTCGACCCGAGCGGACGCCCGTCGCCCTGCGCGTCGCGCTCGCGCAAGTGGCCCCTCACCGACTGCCCGCCATGGAACGGCAGAAGGACGAGGCCATCGCCCTGGCGGCGCGGACCGGCAGCCTCGGACCGATCACCCAGTTCCTTGAGACATGGGCCGTCGCGATCGAGATCGCGAGGACCCCCTCGGCTGTCGCACGACTGCGCGCGGCGGAGTACACCGCGCAGAGCGTGGACCGGGACGACCCGGCCTGGCGCGACGCCATGGACGAGATCCACACCCTCCATGTCTGGGCCCGGGAGTCGCTCGCCCGTGACTGACTGGCGTTGGGAGTACGACCCGGACGAATCCCATGTCGTAGGCGGTGAGACGCCCGCGCAGCCTGCGTTCGTCGCGGAGGTCGAGAAGCGTGCCGACGAACTGGTCCGCGCGGCAGAGGCACTGCACCTCGACGGAACCGGCTATCAAGGCGCGGGCGAAGGCGTACAGACCGCATACGTTCCCGGCGGGATGTTCCTCTACTTGACCGTCCCCCGGCACGAGTGCGTCCACATCCTCCAGGTCACCGTCTGGCCCGCCTGACCACCTCCGGTCCGTCACCGCCCCCGCAGCTCCCCCTTCACCACCTTGCCGCTCGCGTTGCGGGGCAGGTGGGGGACGAATTCGACCGATCTCGGGACCTTGTAGTTCGCCATCTCGCGGCGGGACCAGGCGATCAGGTCGTCGGCCGTGAGGTGTGTGTCGGGGCGGCGGACCACGAAGGCCTTGCCTACCTCGCCCAGCCGGGTGTCCGGGACGCCGATCACCGCGACGTCCGCGATCTCGGGGTGCAGGCCCAGCAGTTGCTCGATCTCCGCCGGGTAGGCGTTGAAGCCGCCGACGACGAACATGTCCTTGAGGCGGTCGGTGATGCGCAGGTTGCCCGCCTCGTCCAGGACGCCCACGTCACCGGTGCGCAGCCAGCCGTCCGCCGTGAGGACCTCCGCGGTCGCGGCCTCGTCCTCGTAGTAGCCGCGCATCACGTTGAAGCCGCGGACCAGCACCTCGCCCGGCGCTCCCGGCCCCAGCGGCGTCCCCGCCCCGTCGGCGATCCGGACCTCCGTGCCGGGTATCGCCCGGCCCGACGTCGACGCGATCACCGACGGCTCGTCGCCGCGGCGGCACATGGTGACGATGCCGCTGGCCTCGGACAGCCCGTACGCGGTCAGGACCGTGTCCACGCCGAGCTCGCCCCGCAGCCGTTCCACCAGGCGCAGCGGCACCACCGCCGCGCCGGTCACCACGAGCCGCAGCGCGGACAGGTCGTGGGCGTCGCGGGAGGCGTGGTCCAGGAGGGACTGGTGCAGGGTCGGCGGGCCGGGGAGGACCGAGATCCGTTCCGCGGCGATGTTCGCCAGGACCGTGTCCACGTCGAACACCGGTTGGGGGACCATCGTCGCACCCCGGGTCAGGCAGGCGATCACGCCCGCCTTGTAGCCGAAGGTGTGGAAGAACGGGTTCACGATCAGATAGCGGTCGTCGCGGCGCAGGCCCGCCAGGTCGGCCCAGATCTCGTAGCCCCGAAGCGTCTGCGCGTGGGTGATCACCACGCCCTTGGAGCGGCCCGTGGTGCCGGAGGTGAAGACGATGTCGGAGGGCGTGACGGGGGTCACCGCGTCCGCCCTGGCCCGCACCTCGGCCGCCCCGACGCCCTCCCCGTCCGCCAGGAAGTCCTTCCAGGTGCGGAAGTCGGCCGGGGCGTCGTCCGCGAGCACCACCACCTGCCCCAGGGCGGGCAGCCCGCCCAGCGGCCCGGGACCCGGACCCGCCCCCGCCGCCCCGCGCAGCGACGCCACGTACGAGGTGCCCAGGAACGTCCCGGTGACGAACAGCAGCCGCGCGCCGCTGCGCCGCAGCACGTCCGCCGCCTCGGCACCCTTGAAGCGGGTGTTCAGCGGGACCAGGACCCCGCCCGCCGACACCGCGCCCAGCGCCGAGACGATCCAGTCGAGGGAGTTGGGGGCCCAGACGGCCACCCGGTCGCCGGCGCGGACGCCGTTCGCCACGCAAGCGGCCGCGGCCCGTTCGACGCGGGCGCCCAGTTCGGCGTACGAGATCCTCGTCCGGCCGTCGACCACCGCCTCGGTGTCCGCGTACCGTTCGGCCGCCGTGCGGACCAGGCCCGGGATGCTGCCCCACTCCACCTCGTCGTGCGTCACGACCGTCCTCCCCACCCGAGCCGCGTAGCTGACTACCCGTCAGATTAGTTGTAACCTGACGCTCTGTCAGCAGGTCGGTCCCGGTGCGGAGGTGCGTGCGGCATGACGGGAAGAGGCAGGCCGGGCGGGGCGGGGGCCGGGCTCAAGGACGCCACCGCGATCGTCGGGATCGGTGAGACCGCCTTCGCCAGACAGCTCCCGGAGGACGAGCGGACCCTCGCCTGCCGTGCGGTGCTCGCCGCCCTCGACGACGCCGGGATCGCCCCCGGCGAGGTCGACGCGCTCGCCTCCTACACCATGGAGGAGACCGACGAGGTGGAGCTGGCCAAGGCGGTCGGGTTCGGCGACCTCACCTTCTTCAGCAAGGTCGGCTTCGGCGGCGGGGGTTCGTGCGCCACCGTCGCCCACCTCGCCGCCGCGATCGCCTGCGGACAGGCGAGCGTCGGGGTGGCCTGGCGCTCGCGCAAACGCGGCTCCGGGCCCCGGCCCTGGCGGAACACGACCGTCCAGCTCCCCACCCCGGCCCAGTGGACCCGGCCCTTCGGGCTGCTGCGGCCCGTCGACGAGATAGCCATGCTGGCCCGCCGCTATCTGCACGAGTACGGGGCCGGCCGCGACCACCTCTTCAACGTCGCCCTCGCCTGCCGCAACCGGGCCAACCAGAACCCGGCCGCGATCATGTACGACCGCCCGCTCACCCGCGAGATGTACATGACCTCCCGGTGGATCAGCGAACCGCTCTGCCTCTACGACAACTGCCTGGAGACGGACGGCGCGCTGGCCTGCGTGGTCGTCTCGCGCGAGCGGGCCCGCGACTGCCGCCGCAAGCCCGTCTACGTCCACTCCGCCGCCCAGGGCCTGCCCGCCCAGCACCACGGCATGGTCAACTACTGGAACGACGACCCGCTCACCGGTCCCGCCTGGACCGCCGCCCGGCATCTGTGGAAGAACGCCGACCTCACCCCGCAGGACGTGGACGTCGCCCAGATCTACGACGCGTTCACCCCGCTCGTGCTGCTCTCCCTGGAGGGGTACGGCTTCTGCGGGCGCGGCGAGGGCGGGGCGTTCACGGAAGGCGGCGCCCTGGAGACCGGCGGGCGGCTGCCGCTGAACACCGGTGGCGGCGGGCTCAGCGAGGCGTACGTGCACGGCTTCAACCTGATCAACGAGGGCGTCAAGCAGCTGCGCGGCACCAGTACCGCACAGGTCCCGGGCGCCGCCACCTGCCTGGTCACCGCCGGCGAGGGAGTCCCCACGTCCGCGTTGCTGCTGAGGAGCTGACCGACATGCTGTCTCCCGTCATCGACCCCGACGGCGCCCCCTTCTGGCGCCACGCGGCCCAGGGCGAGCTGCGGGTCCAGGCCTGCGCCGACTGCGGCGAGCTCCGCTTCCCGCCCCGCCCCTGCTGCCCCCACTGCCAGTCCTTCGGCACGCTCTGGCGCGAGGTCCCGGGACGCGGGCGGATCTGGTCCTACGTCGTCGCCCATCCGCCGCTGCTGCCCGGCTACGCCGAGCAGGCGCCGTACAACGTCGTCCTCGTCGAACTGGCCGACGCCCCCCGGATCCGGCTGGTCGGCAACCTGGTCGCCCGGGCGGGCGCGCCGCTGGACTCCCTCCCCGCCGACCGGGTCCGCATCGGCGCACGGGTACAGGTCGTCTTCCGCGACGACGGGCTTCCGCAGTGGGTCCTGGAGCGGCCGTGAGCGGGGTGCGGGTCGGCGCGGACAAGGACACCGGCGTCGCCGTCGTCACCCTCGACCGGCCCGACCGGCTGAACGCCGTCGACCTCGGCATGGCCGCCGGACTCGCCGCCGTGTGGCAGGAGTTCCGGTACGACGACACCGTACGGGCGATCGTGCTCACCGGGGCCGGCGAGCGGGCGTTCTGCACGGGGCTGGACCGGGACGCGGTCGTGCCGCAGCCCGGGTCGCCGTACATGCAGGACGATCCGCTGCTGCGGATCGGGCCGAAGGCCAACGACCTGTGGAAGCCGGTCGTCGCCGCGGTGCGCGGGATGGCCTGCGGCGGGGCCTTCTACCTGCTCGGGGAGAGCGAGTTCGTGGTCGCCGACACGACCGCCGCGTTCTTCGACCCGCACACCGCGTACGGCATGGTCAGCGCCTACGAGTCCGTCCTCATGGCACAGCGGATGCCGTACGGGGAGGTCGCCCGGATGGCGCTGATGGGGAACGCCGAACGGATCGGGGCGCGACGGGCGTACGAGATCGGGCTGGTCAGCGAACTCACCCCGCCGGGGCAGGCGTTGGCGGCGGCCGTGCGCTGCGCGGGCGTCATCGCCGGGTTCCCGACGGAGGGGGTGCAGGGGACGGTGCGGGCGCTGTGGGCGGCCAAGGAGGCCGCCCGGACGCAGGGGTTCGCCCAGGCGCCGCACCTGATCGCGCTCGGGAACCTGCCGGCCGAGCGGCAGAAGGGGCTGTTCCGGGCCCGGCGGCGCACGCACCGGACCCGCTGAGCACCCGAGCCGTCGGAGCCACCGCCGTCGCCCGAGCCACCGAAGCCGGCGCCCGGGCCCGGTCCGGCGCGGCCCGCCCGGGGTGGGCGGTGCCGGACCGGGTCAGCTCGTGCGGGCCGTGCCCGTGCCCTTCTCCGCGTCCAGCGCGTACACGCAGCGGTCCTTGCTGCACGCGTACACCACGCCGTCCTTCACCACCGGCGAGCCGGTGATCTCGCCGCCCGTGGCGAGCTTCCAGCGCAGCCGGCCGTCGTCGGCCTTCAGGGTGTAGAGCAGGTGGTCGGTGGAGCCGAAGTGGATACGGCCCTCGGCCACGGCGGGGGCGCCCACGATGTCGCCGCCCGCCTGGAAGCGCCACTTGGGCGTGCCGGTGACCGCGTCCAGGGTGTAGAGGCCCTTGCCGCTGCCGACGTGGACATGGCCCGCGGCCACCAGGACCGGATCGATCGAGGACCGGGCCTCGGTGGCGATGCGCCAGCGGTCGCGGCCGTCGGTGGCGTCGAGCGCGTAGACCGTGCCGAGGTAGTCGGCCAGGTACACCCCGCCGCCGGTGACCGCGGGGCCGGGCACGAAGGCGGGCGGCGAGAGGAACGCGGCCGGGGCCTCGAAGTGCCAGCGCACCCTTCCGGTGGCCACCTCGACGGCCAGCACCCGGGTGCCGGCGCAGAGGTACACATGGCCGTCGGGGGCGGGGGCGAGGCGCACCGGCACTCCGCCGCAGGAGGCGGCGTCGCCGATCGGGTACGACCAGCGCTCCTCGCCGGTGCGCGCGTCCAGGGCGCGCAGCCGGGCGTCCTGCCAGACGTACACCGTGCCGTCGTGCAGCGCGGGGCCCGCCTCCGGCGACTCGAAGTCGCTCTGGCAGCCGTTGATCTCCCACAGCCGCTGTCCGGTGGAGGCCTCCCAGGCCTGCACCCCGCCGCCGCGCGTGCCGGTGACGACCGTGCCCCGCTCGGCCTTCAGGGAGTACACCCAGGCGTCCGTGGACAGCCGCCACAGGTCGCCGCCCTCGCGGGCGTCCAGGGCGAACAGGGTGGGGCCGTCGGAAGCGTGCACGCGGCCGTCGGCGACCGCCATCGACCAGGCCACGTCCCGGGTCTTGAAGCGGCGTCTGCCGGTCGCCACGTCCAGGGCGTGCACCTCGAAGGAGGTGACGTAGACCAGGTCGCCGGAGACCTCCGGGGTGCCCCACACGTCGTTGGACATGCGGAACCGCCAGGGGCGCCAGCCGGCCGCCTCCGGGGGCGCGGGCGGCGCGGGTACGACGAGGTCGGCGCCGTTGACGCCGGGGCGGGGTCTGGCCCAGGACGCGACCAGGCCGGCCTCCGGCGGGGGCGCCTTGACCGCGGCGGCACGGGCGTCGGCGACGCGCGGTCCGGGCCCGATCGGCACCGCGGCCCCGGCCAGCCGGACCGGACCGTTGTCGGGGGTGCCCACGGGGGCGGGGCCGGGCGGCAGCGCCGGGACGGCCGGGTCGCGCGAGGGCGGCGGCGGCACCGGGGCGCGGCCCGCGCTGCGGGGGCCGCTCACCGTCTGCTTCACCGGCGGGCGGCCGCCGCGCCGGGTCTCGATCAGGGTCACCGCCTTCTCGGGCAGCCAGGCGGACGCGGTGCCGCTGTCGTCGGAGCCGGAGCCGAAGAGGTGGGGGGCGAGCTGGGCCTGGAGGTCGGCCGGGTTGGGGCGGCCGGTGGCCTCCATCTGCATACAGGACTCGATGAGCGGACGCAGCTCGTCGGGGAGTCCTTCGAGGTCCGGGCCCTCGCGCAGCAGCATGAAGACCGTCTCGACCGGGTTCGCGCCGTGGAAGGGCGGATGTCCGGTGGCGGCGAAGACCAGCATCGAGCCCAGCGAGAACACGTCGCTGGCGCCGGTGACGCTGCGGGAGTCCTTCGCCTGCTCGGGGGACATGTAGGCGGGCGTGCCGACCGCCACGTTCGTCATCGTCAGACGGGTGTTCGAAACGCCGGAGGCGATGCCGAAGTCGATCACCCGGGGGCCGTCCTCGACCACGAGGACGTTCGAGGGCTTGAGGTCACGGTGGACCAGCCCGGCGCCGTGGATGGACTGGAGCGCCTCCGCGACGCCCGCGGCGAGCCAGCGCACCGCCTGGGCCGGGAGCGGCCCGCAGTCGTTCACTATCTCCTCGAGCGAGGGCGCGGGGACGTACGCGGTGGCCAGCCACGGCACCGCGGCGCGCGGATCGGCGTCCACGACCGCGGCCGTGTAGAAGCCGGAGACGGCCCGTGCCGCCTCCACCTCGCGGGTGAAGCGGACCCGGAAGAGCTGGTCCTCGGCGAGCTCGGTGCGGACCGTCTTGATCGCCACGCGCCGGCCGGACGCCGAGCGCGCGAGATAGACCAGCCCCATGCCGCCGGCACCCAGCCGTCCCAGCACCTCGAACGGCCCGATACGCCGCGGATCGTGCTGCGTCAGCTGATCCACCACTTGCCCTGCCACCTCCCCGTACGGGCCGCACCACCCACGTGTGCAGCGACCCCGTGCAGCGTCTCACCACCGCACCGCCGTGGCGGCACGCACCCTGATTCTTCCTGGCCCGGCCACAGGTTGCGAACCCGGGGACAATCGGGATGTCCGCCATGTTATTGGGGGATATCAGGGCAAACCTCAGGCGTTCAGCGTTCCAACAGCGCGAAGGACGCCCCCTGATTGTCGCTGACGACGGCCACCGTCCCGTACGAGGTGTCGAACGGTCCCGCCTGGACCCGGCCGCCGAGCCCCTGGACGGTGCCGGTGGCGGCCGCGCAGTCCTCGGCCCGGAAGTGGACGAGGAAGTGCGGCGGCATCTCGGCCGGGAAGACGTCGGCCACCGCGGCCCGGCCGAACTCGGGCTCGGCCCCGGTACCGAACAGGGCCTCGTGGAAGAGAGCGCCGTAGAAGGCGTTCGCGGCGGCGGTGTCGCGGGCGTAGAGCTGGACCCAGGCGAAGGTGCCGGGGGTGCCGCGGGTGCCGAAACCCGGGTAGGTGCCGGGCTGCCACAGACCGAAGACCGCGCCCTCGGGGTCGGCGGCGAGCGCGGCGACGCCCAGGTCACCGTCCGGCAGCGGCGCCCTGACGGCCTGCCCGCCGGCCTGCTCCACCCGCCCCAGCAGCGCCCGCACGTCCGGGGTCGAGAAGTGCACCGTCCACACCGTGGGCATCCGGCCGTCCGACTTGTGCGACAGCGCGGCGACGGGCTCGCCGTCCTTGCGGGCCCACACCGAGGAGCCGTACGCGTCCTCGTACGTCCACCCGAAGAGCTCGCCGTAGAACCGCTTGCCCGCCTCCACGTCGGGAAGCTGCGCGTCCACCCAGCAGGGAACACCCTCCCGGACGCCCCCTCCGTACCCCGGTGCCCAGTTTTCGGCCATACCGCCAAAGTAACCGGGCCGCACGCACCCCGCAGACCAGCACATCAGCCCCCATACCCTCGTGCACCCCATTTGCAGTCGGCCGAATCGCGCTCCGATCACCCCTCGGTAAGCTGACGGCATGACAGGACAAGTGCGTACCGTCGACGGCCGCGTGGCCGGTCGGCGTGGGCAGGCGACCCGGCAGAAGCTGCTCGACTGCCTCAGCGAGATGCTCAGCTCCTCCCCTTACCGGGACGTCAAAGTCATTGATGTCGCCCGGAAGGCGGGCACTTCGCCCGCCACCTTCTACCAGTACTTCCCGGACGTCGAAGGCGCCGTCCTGGAGATCGCCGAGCAAATGGCCGCCGAAGGCGCCGAGTTGGCCGAGCTGGTCGCCGGACGCTCCTGGGTCGGCAAGGCGGGCTGGCAGAGCTCGCAGGAACTCGTCGACGGTTTCCTGGAGTTCTGGCGCCGCAACGACGCGATCCTCAGGGTCGTCGACCTCGGGGCGGCCGAGGGGGACAAACGGTTCTACAAGCTCCGGATGAAGATCCTGAACTCGGTGAACAACTCCCTGTCCGACGCGGTCGCCGAGCTCCAGTCCAAGGGCAAGGTCGACAAGGACGTCAATCCGGCCGCGGTCGCCGGTTCGCTGGTCGCGATGCTCGCGGCGGTCGCCTCCCACCAGAAGGGCTTCACGTCCTGGGGCGTCAAGCAGGCCGAACTCAAGCCCAATCTCGCACTGTTGGTACACCTGGGCGTGACCGGCAAGAAGCCGACGAAATAGCCCCGGTCCCTTTTTCCGGTTTCCAGGTACCGAGTCCTGTCAGGCAGGCGACGGCCCACCCCGGGGGGGCGGGGCCGGGCGCGCGAGATCTGTA